>NZ_JASJXJ010000044.1:0-24719 GCF_035018685.1 Cryobacterium sp. RTC2.1 | reverse complement strand
GGGTGGGCCGGGTGGGCGGCGAGAGTCAGTCTGTCGTGTCGTCGAGGGAGTCGCTCGCGGCGTGGCCACCCGTCAGCGGGATGCGCACGAGTTTGCCGACCGGGGTCGGCGCTCCGTTCGCGTCCGGACTGATCGCATCCGTCGTGAGGTAGAGCGCACCGTGGCGCAACTCGATCGCGGCCGGCTGCGACACCGCCACGAGCGCACTCGGCGTGTCCGAACCGGAATCGAGCACCGACACCTGGCCGGTGCCGTCCGGACCCCCGAACAGCTCGGCGACGTAGATCGTGCCGTCGTCCTGCGAGACCGCGAGGCCCGTCGCACCGACGAACCCGGTCGCGACGAGTTCGACGTCACCGGAGTCCGGATCGACCCGGTACACCGAGCCGCGCGCGCCGAGGCTCGCGTCCTCCGGCCCGCCTGGGAGCGACGTGACGTAGAGCCAACCGTCCGGGCCGAGCTCGACATCCGTCGGAACCGGTTCGAAGCGGTAGTCGTGCCCGGCTGCACAGGCGGGGAAACCGATATCCGCGATCATCGCCGCATCGATCGTGATCGGGTCGCTCGGCGGAAGAACCGCGGTGGTGGACACCGTGCCGTCCCAGTCGACGTGCAGGATCGCGTTCCCGCCGGCATCCGCGACGTACACCCCGTTCCAGAGGGCGAGCGACGCGTACGGGTGCGTGTCGACGACCCCCGTGTACGCCGCCGGAATGAACGGCGGCTGGGCGGGATCGAACTGGGCGGCACACGCCGGGTCGAGGTCGACGAACCCGTAGCTGTTGTCCTGGTCCGGGTTCGCCGAATTCTCGTAGGCCCAGATGTCGGCGAGCTGAGCGTCGGTGCCGTCCGGCGCGATGGACCTGAGCGTGGCCGCGCTGTGGTCCTGGGCCACCCGGGCGTAGTAGACGGTGCCCTTCCGCGCGGTGACCGCGGAGATCTCGTCGCCCGGGGCGCTCGCGATGGTCGCTGTCGTTCCGTCGCGGGCCACCCTCGTGAGTTCGCCGGCGAAGTTCTGGCTGACGTAGACGGTGTTGTGCCGGCCGACCTCGAGGCTGAGCGGGCCGAGCAGGCCCTCCGCGAGCGTCACCGGCGCGCCTGTTCCTTCCCCGTCGCCGTCGCCGTGTCCGGATCCCTGTCCGGCCGATGCCGGGGTGGCGCCGAAGAACGCCACCGCGAGGGAGGCGCACGCCACCCCCGCGAGGAGCCGCCTGCGTAGTCCTGTTCCGTGCCGTGCTGTTCCGTGCCGTGCCGTTCCGTGCAGTCCTGTTCCGTGCAGTGTCCTGGTCATGATCTCTGTTCTCTTCACGATCGGCTCTCGCCACGACCGCTGGGACAGAAGCACCGGAAGACAAGCGCTGCGCAGGTACGCCGAGAGCAGATGACGGTTGCATGTTGTCAAGCACCGCGGAGAGAACGTGTGATGCACAGCGTCTCCCGGGGAGGCCGGCACACACACGGGTGCCGACGCTGGCAGATTAATCCGAAGCCTGTGCGTTGTCTAGGTCTTTGCCATGAACCGAAAGGAAATGCCCGATCGGCGGGTCATTGACTTCGCTGGGGCCCGGGGCCACTATGTGTGGCATCCAGTGCCCCCCATTCCGCAGGGCATGCCTCAATGGGGAGGGTCCGTGCAAATTCCGGCACCATTCGAATACGCCCGCGCCGACACGGTCGACGACGCCATCGCACTGCTCTCCCGGTACGGCCCCGAGGCCCGCATCATCGCGGGCGGTCACAGCCTGTTGCCGATGATGAAGCTCCGGCTGGCCAGGCCGGAATGGCTCATCGACATCAACGACCTGTTCGAACTCGACTTCGTGCTGCGGGACGGAGACCGGTTGCGGATCGGCGCCCTCACCCGGCACACGACCCTCCTCGAGTCCGCTGAGATCGCCGCGCTCTTCCCGATCGTCGGCGACGCCGAGCGAGTGATCGCAGACCCGATCGTCCGCAATCGCGGCACGATCGGAGGTTCGCTCTGCCAGGCCGATCCTGCGGAGGACCTCGCGACCGTCTGCGATGTGCTCGGTGCCGAGGCGATCGTTCGCGGTCCCCTCGGCGAGCGGATGCTGACCATGACCGAGTTCCATCGCGGAGCCTACGAGACGGCGGTCGCCGCGGATGAGCTGCTCTGCGAAGTGCGCATCCCGATCCGGCCGCGCTCAGGAAGCGCATACGAAAAGGTCGAGCGCAGGGTCGGCGACTGGGCCGTCGCCGCGGCAGGAGCCGCGCTCTCGTTCGCGGAGGACGGCACGATCGCGGAGGCATCCGTCGGCCTGACCGCCGTGGGGCTCGACGGCACCGTCGGCGCGGTCACGGAGCTGCTCCGCGGTGAACGCCCCGGCGAGCAGCTCTTCATCGAGGCCGGCCGCCTCGCAGCACTCGCGGCCGACCCGGTCGCCGACCAGCGCGGACCGGTCGACTACAAGCGGCACCTCGCCGACGAGCTCACCCGCCGCGTCCTTCGCCGCGCGACAGATCGTGTCGCGGAGTTCGCCGGCCCGACCGGGCACCCCACCACACCGCAGGAAGGCTGAATCCATGCAGATCACCATGACGGTGAACGGGACCGACGTGACCAACGAGGTCGAACCGCGCGTCCTGCTCGTGCACTACATCCGCGACGTGTTGAGGCTCACCGGAACCCACTGGGGCTGCGACACCTCCAACTGCGGTACCTGCGTCGTGCTCATGGACGGGCAGCCGGTGAAGTCGTGCACCGTGCTCGCGGCGATGGCCGATGGTCATGCGATCACGACGGTCGAAGGCCTCGCCACCGGTGGCACCCTCGACCCCGTGCAGCAGGGCTTCATGGAGGAACACGGGCTGCAGTGCGGGTTCTGCACCCCCGGCATGATGCTCACCGCCCGCGCTCTCCTCGACGTGAACCCGCACCCAGACGACACCGAGATCCGCCGGGCGATCTCGGGGCAGATCTGCCGCTGCACCGGCTACGCGACGATCGTCCGTTCGGTGCACTGGGCAGCAGACCACCCGGCGGGCATGACCGAAGCGGATGCCGCAGGTGGCGACCCCGCAGCGCTCGACGACTCGGCGGGCACGACCACGGAACCGGGCGCCGCCGCCGCGGAAGCGGCCAGGGCGATCCCGGCCTCGCAGACGGAACCGGAAGAGGTGACCGCATGACCATCCTGCAGGAACACGCACCCAACCCGGCGGCGGACGACGAGGGCCGCCCGATCGGCTACGGCCGGCTGCAACGCAAGGAAGACCCCCGTTTCGTGCGCGGCCGCGGCCACTACGTCGACGACATCACGCTGCCCGGAATGCTCCACGGCGCGATCCTGCGCTCACCGGTCGCGCACGCCCGGCTCGTCTCGATCGACACGACCGCAGCCCTCGCCCACCCGGGCGTCGTCGCCGTCATCACGGGGGCCGACCTGCTCGCCCTCGGCCTCGCGTGGGCGCCGACCCTCTCCGCCGACGTGCAGGCGGTGCTCGTGACCGACAAGGTGCGCTTCCAGGGCCAGGAGGTCGCCTTCGTCGTCGCGGAGGACCGCTACGCCGCCCGGGACGCACTCGAACTCATCGAGGTCGACTACGACGTGCTCCCGCCTGTCGTCGACGCCAGGAAGGCGCTCGACGCAGACGCACCGGTCGTGCGCGACGAGATGGAAGGGCGCACCGACAACCATATCTTCGACTGGGAGGCAGGCAACAAGGCCGAGACGGATGCCGTCTTCGCCGCAGCAGACGTCGTCGTCAGCCAGGAGATCGTCTACCCGCGATCGCACCCGGCTCCCATGGAGACCTGCGGCGCCGTCGCAGACTTCGACGCGGTGACCGGCAAGCTCACACTCTACGAGACGAGCCAGGCCCCGCACGCCCACCGGACCCTGCTCGCCATGGTCGCGGGCATCCCGGAGCACAAGATCCGGATCGTCTCCCCCGACATCGGCGGCGGCTTCGGCAACAAGGTCGGAATCTACCCGGGCTACATCCTCGCCGTCGTCGGCTCGATCGTGACCGGCAAACCGGTGAAATGGATGGAGGACCGCTCGGAGAACCTGATGTCGACCTCCTTTGCCCGCGACTACATCATGCAGGGCGAGATCGCCGCGACGAAAGACGGCAGGATCCTCGCCGTGCGCACCAACGTCCTCGCAGACCACGGTGCCTTCAACGCCACGGCGCAGCCCACGAAATACCCCGCCGGCTTCTTCCACATCTTCACCGGAAGCTACGACCTCCAGGCCGCGCACTGCTCGGTAACCGGCGTCTACACGAACAAGGCGCCCGGCGGTGTCGCATATGCGTGCTCCTTCCGGGTCACAGAGGCCGTCTACCTCGTGGAGCGGCTCGTCGACATCCTCGCCGCGAAGCTCGAGATGGACCCGGCGGAACTGCGCCTGAAGAACCTGATCAAGCCGGAGCAGTTCCCCTATCCGAACAAGACCGGCTGGGAGTACGACTCCGGCGACTACGAGCGTGCACTGCGGCTCTCGATGAAGATGGCCGGGTACGACGACCTGCGCCGGGAGCAGCAAGCCAAACGCGACCGCGGCGAACTGATGGGCATCGGTATCTCGTTCTTCACCGAAACGGTCGGTGCCGGCCCGCGCAAGCACATGGACATCGTCGGCCTCGGCATGAACGACGGCGCGGAACTGCGCGTGCACCCGACCGGCAAGGCGGTGGTACGCATCTCGGTGCAGAGCCAGGGCCAGGGCCACGAGACGACCTTCGCCCAGATCGTCGCCGAGGAGATCGGCATCCCGCCGGAGGACATCGACGTCGTGCACGGCGACACCGACCAGACGCCGTTCGGCCTCGGCACCTACGGCAGCCGGTCGACCCCGGTCAGTGGCGCCGCCGTGGCCCTCGTCGCCCGCAAGGTGCGCGAGAAGGCCCGGTTCATCGCCGCCGCCATGCTCGAGACCCGCCCGGAAGACCTCGAATGGGAGAAGGGCCGCTGGTTCGTCAAGGGCGACCCGAGTGTCGGCAAGACCATCGCCGAGATCGCGATGGGCGCATACGGCACCGTAGCCCTGCCGGAGGGGATCGACGGCAACCTCGACGCCGAAGTGACCTACGACCCGCCGAACCTGACCTTCCCCTTCGGCGCCTACATCTGCGTCGTCGACGTCGACCCCGGCACCGGGCACGTCACGGTGCGCCGGTTCGTCGCCGTCGACGACTGCGGTACCCGGATCAACCCGATGATCATCGAGGGGCAGGTGCACGGGGGCCTGACCGACGGCGTCGGCATGGCGCTCATGCAGTTCATCGAATTCGACGAGTCGGGCAACAACCTCGGCGGCTCCTTCATGGACTACCTCATCCCGACGGCGATGGAGGTGCCGGACTGGGAGACCGGGTACACCGTGACCCCCTCGCCGCACCACCCGATCGGAGCGAAGGGCATCGGAGAGTCCGCGACGGTCGGTTCACCCCCCGCGATCGTCAACGCGGTCGTCGACGCCCTCGCCCCGTTCGGGATCACGCACATGGACATGCCGTGCACGCCGGCACGGGTGTGGGCGGCCATCCAGGGTCGTCCCCGCCCGCCGATCTGATTGCCGTGCCGATGCCACCGATTCCGGACGCCCTCGCCCGCAGGGCGCACGAACTCACCGAACGCCGCGAGCCGTTCGTCCGCGCCACCGTCGTACGCGCCCAGCGTCCGACGAGCGCGCACGCCGGCGACACCGCCGTTGTGGATGCCGCCGGCCGGATCGACGGGTTCGTCGGCGGTGCCTGCGTCGAGGCATCCGTTCGGTACTACGGGCTCAGGCAACTCGCCGCACGCGAGCCCGTCCTGCTCCGGGTCGTGCCAGGGGACCCGTCCGGCGTGGCGGAGGACGGCGCTGTCGAGGTGCGGAACCCGTGCCTCAGCGGGGGCGCTGTCGAGATCTTCCTCGAGCCGTGGCATCCGGCACCGCGGGTCATCGTCGTCGGCGCGACACCGGTCGCGCGGGCCCTCGCCACGATCGGGGTCGACCTCGGCTTCGACGTCGAGCTCACCGAGACGATCGGCGCCCCCGGCACGGCCACGACACCGCGCCGGGACGACGCCGCACTCATCGTCGCGTCCCATGGCCGGGAAGAGGAACCCGCCCTCGAGGCGGCCCTCCGCGCGGGGGTGCCCTATGTCGCGCTCGTCGCGAGCCCCACCCGGGGCTCCGCAGTGCTCGCCTCCCTCAACGTCGACGCCGAGCAACGCGCCAGGGTGTTCAACCCTGCGGGACTCGACCTCGGCGGCCGGACCCCCGGCGAGATCGCGGTCTCGGTCTTCGCGCAACTCGTCGCCGAACGTTTCAGGCTCCGGTCGGCGGGGCTCGCCGGGGCCGCGGGGGCCCTGCCGCTCCCGGTGTCCCCCGGGGAGGCCGACGCGACGTTGGAGCCTCCGAGCGCCATCGATCCGGTCTGCGGGATGACGGTTGCCGCCCTGCCCACGAGCCTGCACTACGAGCACGCGGGGGCAACACACTACTTCTGCTCCCCCGGCTGTCGCGCGGCCTTCGTCGCAGATCCAGAGCGCTTCGCCCTCACGAAGACCCACGTCCACACCTCGACCGTGGAGCACTGACCATGGCACCGAGCGTTGAGGGAATCCCCTCGAGCCCGGCCAGGGGCGGGGCGACGTCCGCGGTCCGGGCACTGGTCCCTGACGTGCCTGCACTGCAGGCTGCGCTCGCCGCGGAGGACTACCTCGCAGACGAAGGCCTCGCGACGGCCCTCTTCCTCGCGGTACGCCTGCCGCAGCCGATCCTGCTCGAGGGCGAACCGGGTGTCGGTAAGACCGAGGCGGCCAAGGCGCTCGCGAGGGCTCTCGACACGCCCCTGTTCCGGCTCCAGTGTTACGAGGGCATCGACGCGGGCGAGGCCCTCTACGAGTGGAACTACCCGCGCCAGCTCCTCGCGATCCGGCTCGCGGAGGCCAGCGGATCAGGGATCGACGAGGATGCGCTGTTCGGGCCGGAGTACCTGCTGCGACGCCCCCTCCTGCAGGCCATCGAACACCCCGGTCCCCGGCCCGCCGTGCTGCTGCTCGACGAGATCGATCGTGCGGACGCCGAGTTCGAAGCCTTCACCCTCGAACTCCTCGCCGAGGCCGCCGTGACGATCCCCGAGCTCGGCACGATCAGGGCCGCGGTGCCGCCGATCGTGATCCTGACTTCGAACCGCACCCGCGACCTGCACGACGCCCTCACCCGGCGGTGTCTGTACCACTGGATCGACTACCCGAGCCCGGAACGGATCGCCGAGATCGTGCGCCGCCGGGTGCCCGGCAGTACCGAACGCCTCGCCCTCGACGCCGCGACCGCGATCACCCGGTTGCGCTCCCTCGACCTCGTCAAACCACCCGGCATCGCCGAGGCCATCGACTGGGCGGCTGCGCTCGCCGTTCTCGGGGCCGACCGTCTTGATCCGCAGTACGTCGCCCAGACCTGGGGTTCCCTGATCAAGAACAGGGACGACCTCGATCTCGCGCTCGTGCGCGGGGCCGACTGGATGGCCGGGAGCTGACATGGCAGAGATCACCGAGCGCGCACCGGCGGATGCCGCCCCGCGGGTTGAACCGGCCGCATTCGCCGCGGGGTTCGTCACCGCGCTCCGCCGCGCGGGCCTGCCGGTTTCGGTCGACGGGGCTGCCCGGCTCGCTGACGCGGTCCAGGTGGTGCCGCCGACCCATCGCTCGGCACTCTATTGGACGTGCCGCATCGTGCTCCTCTCGTCGAGAGACCAGTTGCCGGTGTTCGACGCGGTCTTCTCTGCCGTCTTCGACGGCCTGCTCGACCCGGCGGACCAGCGCGGTGACCCGAACGCGCCGCCGGCCATCGGCTCGGAGGCCAGGACCCGCCCGGCGCCACACGACGACCTCGCCGCAAGACGGCAGGAACCGCGCGAAGGACCAGAGACCCGGGCTCCGACGCCTGCTCCCGCAGCAGGGCCCTCAGATCCGGGCGCCGTCGAACGCGAGACGATCCTGATGCTCGCCTCGCTCGAACGCCGCCTGCACGAGACCTCGTTTTCGCTCCTGAGCGCTGAGGAGACAGAGCAGGTTCGGAACCTCGTGCGCCGGATCTCGCTCTCGACCCCGCTTCGGCGCAGCAGGCGGGTTCGGCCGACCCGAGCGGACGGTGCCCGGCTCGACCTGAGGCGCACCGTCCGGGCCGCACACCGCACCGGCGAGGAGCCGATCCTTCTGGTCTCCTCCCGCCGCAGGGAACAACCGCGCAGGCTCGTCCTGCTCTGCGACGTGTCGGCGTCGATGGAACCGTACACCCGGGTGTTCCTCACCCTGCTCCAGGGCGCCGTTGCGGGCGCGCACGCGGAGGCCTTCGTCTTCTCGACCGGGCTGACCCGGCTGACCCGCCAACTCGCCGTCCGGGATGCGGACGCCGCGCTCGCGAACGCCGCGGCGAGCTCCTCGGACTGGGCCGGCGGCACCCGGCTCGGCGACAGCATCCGCCGGTTCATCGACGACCACGGTCGGCGCGGACTGGCCAGGGGCGCTGTGATCGTGGTGCTCTCCGACGGTTGGGCCCTCGACGACCCCGCTTTCGTTGCCGACCAGATGGCCCGTCTGCGCCGCCTCGCGTACCGGATCGTCTGGGTCAACCCGCGTACGGTCGCTCCCGGATTCCAGCCGCTCGTCGGAGGGATGAACGCCGCCCTGCCCTACATCGACGCCATCGTGAGCGGCCACAGTTACGCGGCGCTCGGCGAACTCGCCGACCTGATCCGCGCAGAACGGCTCGACCCCCGCACCCGTCCCTGCACCGCATCCAGCACCGATCCCCGTACTCGACCCCACCCGACGACCAGAGGACATGACCATGCAGCTTGACAGCACCTTTTCCGTCACCGCGCCGATCGAGGAGGTCTGGGCGACCCTGATGGACTTCGAACGTGTCGCCGGTTGCGTACCGGGAGCGCAGATCCTGAACCGTCTCTCCGACGACGCCTATCAGGTCGGCATGAAGGTGAAGCTCGGACCTGTGGCAATGCAGTACAAAGGAATGATGAACGTGATCGAGCGGGATGCAGATGCCCACCGGGCGGTCTTCGAGGGGCGCGCCCAGGAGGCGCGCGGCCAGGGCACCGCGCAGGGCACGGCGACGCTTGTCCTCACCGAGGCGGACGGGACGACCCACGGCACCGTGAACGCCGACGTCGACCTTTCCGGGAAGGTCGCCGTGATGGGCAAGAGCATCATCGGCAGTGTCACCGACCAGATGATGGCGCTCTTCGCCGAGAACCTCCAGGCGATGCTGAGCGAGGCGCCCGCGCCGGCGGACACCGTGCCTGCGAACGCAGTGCCTGCGAACACCGTGCCCGTGGACGCCGAGCCGGGCGCGACGGCACCGATCGGCATCGTGCACCCGGCGGACGTTCCCGCCCGGCCGGTTCCCAGGACTCCGCCGCCTCCGGCCGCCGGATCGAGCCTCGACGCCTTCAGCTTCGCCAGGGCGATGATCATGGAGCGCCTCAGCAACCCGGCCACACTCCTCGGCCTGCTCGCCGTCGTCGGCTTCGTCGGCTACCGGCTCGGCCGGCACGGTGCAGCCCGCTCGGCCGCAGACATCCGCCAGGGGCGCCGACCGTGAGACTCCGCAATGCGTGACGTCATCGAAGAACTGGTTCCCGCCTGGGAACGCGGGCGGACGGCGGCGCTCGCCACGGTCGTACGCACGTTCCACTCCGCGCCCCGGCCCGCAGGAGCATCGATGCTCGTCACGAGCGACGGCGCCGTCGTCGGCTCGGTATCGGGAGGCTGCGTCGAGGGCGCCGTCTACGAACTCGCGCAGGAGGTGATCCGCACCGGACGGCCGGCCCTCGCGCGCTACGGCATCAGCGACGACGACGCCTTCGCGGTCGGCCTGACCTGCGGCGGCATCCTCGACGTCTTCGTCGAACCGGTCTCCCGCGAGACCTTCGCGGAGCTCGACACAGTCCTGCGCGACCTTGCGACGTCCGTTCCGGTCGGTATCGTGACCGTCATCGAGCACCCCGACCCCCGCATCCTCGGCCGTCACCTCATCGTGCGCGGCGACGGGGTGACCGGAGACCTCGGTTCCGAACGGCTCACCCACGTCGTGGGCGACGATGCCCGCGGCCTCCTGGCGGCGGGACGCACCTCGACGATCGGCTACGGGCCGGACGGAGAACGCGATGGCGCTGAACTACGCGTCTTCGTCACGAGCTTCGCCCCGCGGCCACGGATGCTCGTGTTCGGCGCTGTCGACTTCGCCGCGGCCCTGACCCGGCTGGCCGACTTCCTCGGGTACCGGGTCACCGTGTGCGATGCCCGCGCCGTGTTCGCGACTCCTGCACGGTTCCCCGGAGCCGACGAGGTCGTCGTGGCCTGGCCGCACAGCTACTTCGCCGAGCAGAGTGCTGCCGGCCTCCTCGACGCGCGCACCGTCGTCTGCGTACTCACCCACGATCCGAAGTTCGACGTCCCTCTCCTCGAGCTGGCCCTCGCCGACGACAACCTCGCCTATGTCGGCGCCATGGGTTCCCTGCGCACCCACGACGACCGCCTGGACCGGCTGCGCGCGGCAGCCGTGCCCGAGGTCGCACTGGCGCGGCTGCACAGCCCGATCGGCCTCGATCTCGGCGCCCGCACGCCGGAGGAGACCGCGGTCTCGATCATGGCCGAGGTCATCTCCGGAATGTGGGGTGGCACCGGTGAACCGCTCGGCGACCGCCGGACACCGATCCACCACGACCTGGCCGCCCACGACATCGTCGACGTGCGCGACGAGGATGACGCCCGAAAGCTCGTGTGACCATGGACCAGACTCCGGGCCGTGCCGTTCGTCCCGAGATCCCCGCGAGCGTTCCGAGTCCGATCCGCACGAAGGCAGCATACGGGCCCCTGGGCCGGTGGCTCCTGGCCAACCGGGTGCAACCGGTGGGCCTCGAGAGCGCAGAGGGGACGGCATCCACCCACCCCTGGTGGCAGGTGATGTGCCTCACCGGCGTCGACTACTTCTCGACCCTCTCCTACCTGCCCGGTATCGCGGCCCTCGCCGCCGGCGCGCTCTCACCCGTTGCGACCCTGCTCATCGTCGCGCTCACCCTCCTCGGCATGCTGCCGATGTATCGCCGCGTCGCGAAGGAGAGCCCGCACGGGCAAGGGTCCGTCGCGATGCTCGAGCGGCTGCTGCCGTTCTGGCGCGGCAAGGTGTTCGTGCTCATCCTGCTCGGCTTCGTCGCGACCAGCTGGATCATCACGATCACGCTGTCCTCGGCGGATGCGACGGTGCACATCCTTGAGAACCCGTTTGCGCCGAGCTTCCTCGCGGGCCAGGCCGTGCCGATCACGGTCGTGCTGCTGCTCATCCTCGGCGGAGTCTTCCTGCTCGGTTTCAGCGAGGCCGTCTCCGTCGCCATTCCCCTCGTCGCGGTGTATCTGCTGCTCAATGGAGTCGTGATCGGCGTCGGACTCCACGACGCCTTCACCGAACCCGGGGTGATCGCGAACTGGACGGACGCACTCACCGCACGGGGAAGCGGTTTCGGCGATATCCTCGGGCCCGCCGTGATCGCGTTCCCGCTCCTCGTCCTCGGTCTCTCGGGTTTCGAGACCGGGGTCAGCATGATGCCGCTCGTCGCCGCGGACGGCAGGAGCCCCGAGGAACGACTCGCCTCGCGGATCCGCAACACCCGCAGGCTCCTCACGACCGCGGCCCTCATCATGAGCGTCTACCTGCTCTCGAGCAGCTTCGTGACGACCGTGCTCATCCCACCGGCCGAGTTCGAGGCGGGCGGCGCGGCGAGCGGGCGCGCGCTCGCCTTCCTCGCCCACGAGCGCGTCGGCGAGGTCTTCGGGACCGTCTATGACGTGAGCAGTATCCTGATCCTCTGGTTCGCGGGTGCGTCCGCGATGGCCGGACTGATCAATATCGTGCCGCGGTATCTGCCGTCGTACGGGATGGCGCCGGACTGGAGCCGCGCCATCCGCCCGGTCGTACTCGTGTACACCGGGGTGAGTGTGCTGATCACGATCGGTTTCCGGGCGGATGTGAACGCGCAGGCCGGCGCGTACGCGACCGGGATCCTCGCCATGATGGTGTCCGGCGCCGTCGCCGTGACCATCTCTGCCGTCCGCCGCAGGCAACGCCGCGCGAGCATCGGCTTCAGTGTCCTGTCGCTCGCGCTCCTCTACGCCCTCGGCGCGAACATCGTCGAGAAACCGGACGGGATCACGATTTCAGTGTTCTTCATCGCGGCGATCATCGCCGTGTCCCTGATCTCACGCGTGACACGGACGACCGAGCTCCGGGTGGACAGCGTCGAATTCGACGGGATGGCCCGGCAGTTCGTCGCCGATTCCCTCGTCTATGACGGCGCCCTGAACATCATCGCGAACAAGCCCCAGAGCGGCGACCGCGCCGAGTACGCGGCGAAGGAGGCCGACCAGCGTGGGATGAATCCGGTTCCCGGAACCGCGGACGTGCTCTTCCTCGAGATCGAGGTCATCGACCCCTCCGGCTTCAGCAAGATCGTGCACGTCCGGGGAGTTGAGATCGAAGGCTACCGGGTGCTGCGCGCGCAGAGCCCGGCGGCGCCGAACGCCATCGCTGCGATCCTGCTCGCCCTGCGGGATGCCTCCGGGGTACGCCCGCACGTCTACTTCGAATGGTCGGAGGGGAACCCGCTCTTCCATCTGATGCGCTACCTCCTGCTCGGCCAGGGCGACACCGCCCCCGTCGTGCGGGAGATCATGCGCGAGGTCGAACCCGACCCGCTCCGCCGTCCGGGCACCCACGTCGGCGGCGGCTGAGGGGTTCGCCGTCGACTAGGTGGCGGCGAGGATGTCGATCAGGCTGATGTCGGGGTCCCTCACGAGCAGGGTCGGACCATGTTCGGCGAGCGCTGCCGGGATGGCCCCCGTGAGGTGTGCCTGGCGATCCTCCTCGGTGTCGAAGGTATCGAAGATGCCGAACGTATCGTCATTGACCCGGAAGGCGTACCAGGTCCGGGTGCCCGGCTCGGCGGCCGCCAGTGCCTGTGCACCGGCGAGGAAATCCGCGACGGCCTGTTCCTGCCCGGCCCGGGCCTCAACGACAGCCAGCACACCGTATTTGAGCGTCATCGCATTCTCCTCTGTACGTCGGCCCGCCTGGGCGGCGGTCCCGTCGTGAGCATAGGAAGAGACGCCCGAACCGGCAAGGGGGCACCCGTCAGGAGTCAGTGTGTGAAGCCCGGATGCTGCCCCTCGACGGGCATCGGACCTTCGAGCCGGTCGAGATACGCCGTCTCCTCCTCGATCACTGTGAGCAGGCGCGCAGCGAGGTCCATGCTGAGCCCATTCCGTACGACGATCCGCTGGACGGTCATCTCGGACAGGTTGTCGGGCATCCAGTACGCGGGAACGAGCCAGCCGTGGGAGCGCAGCCGGTCCGACAGGTGGAAGAGGTTCCAGTTCCGGGTGTGGCCGGGGGTGAGGCGCCAGGCGAAGACCGGGATGTCCGACCCGTCATTCCACAGTGTGAAGGCACCGATCTTCTCGATGCCGCGCGCGAGGTACCGCGCAACGTCCTGGGCGGACTGCTGCACGGCACGGTAGCCGTCGAATCCGAGCCGAAGGAAGAGGTAGTACTGCAGGAGCACCTGCGCGCCGGGACGCGAGAAGTTGAGCGCGAACGTGGGCATGCTCCCGCCGAGGTAGCTGACATGGAAGACCAGGTCCTCTGGCAGTGAATCCTTCGACCGCCAGACGATCCAGCCCAGTCCCGGGTAGACAAGGCCGTACTTGTGCGCGGAGGTGTTGATCGAGTGCACCCGTACCAATCGGAAGTCCCACTCGAGCTCCGGCTGCAGGAAGGGTGCGATCATCCCGCCGGAGGCCGCGTCAACATGGATGGGAACGGACACTCCGGTTCGCGCCTCGATCTCGTCGAGGGCGGCGCTGATCGCCGCGACCGGCTCATAGACCCCGGTGTACGTCACACCCATGATCGCCACGACGCCGATGGTATTTTCGTCGACGTAGCTCGCCAGGTCGTGCCCGTCCAGGCTCGGATGCTCTTCGCTGATGGGCACGAATCGAGGCTCGACGTCCCAGTAGTTGCAGAATTTCTCCCAGCACACCTGTACCGCGGAACTCATCACGAGGTTCGGCTGCGCGGTCGGCTTCCCGGCCGCTCGCCTGGCCTGCTGCCAGCGGCGTTTCAGGGCGAGTCCGCCGAGCATGCAGGCCTCCGAGGAGCCGATCGTCGACGTGCCGATGGTCTCCATCGGCTCGGGCGCGTGCCAGAGGCCGGCGATCATCCGCCAGCAATACTCCTCGATCGCGGCGGTCTGCGGATATTCGTCCTTGTCGACGATGTTCTTGTCGAAGGACTCCGCGTAGAGCCGCCCGGCGTGCTCGTCCATCCAGGTTCCGACGAACGTGGCGAGGTTCAGCCGGGCGTTTCCATCGAGCATGATCTCGTCGTGGATGATCTGGTATGCCGTCTCCGGTTCCATCGGGCCCGCGCCGAGGACGTACCGCGGCGCAACGCTGTCCTCCCCCGGGCGAGAGAAGAGTGGGTTGATCTCGAAGAACTCCGGATTGAACTCTGGGTCGGCCTGCATGTGGTCCATGCTGCCGCACTCACCGCGCATCACGCTCGACCTCCCGGCTGCGTATTCACTGAGAGTCATTGCTCAGGACTATTCACCGATATATCTTTAAACCATCGCCGATCCTCTCGACCGTCGACCACCCGCTTCCCGATTGGACACCACCATGCACAACGATTTTCGCGAACCCCATACCCACGACTCCGGCGACCGGCACGAGCGCCGCGGCTTCGGCCGGGGCGCCGGGCCCGGTTTCGGAGCCGGTTTCGGCCCGGGCTTCGGCCCGGGCTTCGGCGGCTTCGGCCCGCGCGGCTTCATGCCGCCGGGTGCCCAGCGCAAGCTCAAGGGGGATGTCCGCCTCGCCATCCTCTCGCTGCTCTCTGAAGCGCCCTTCAACGGCTACGGACTGATCAAGGAGATCACCGAGCGCTCGGGAGGCACATGGCGCCCGAGCCCCGGATCGGTGTACCCGACGCTGCAGCAGCTCGTCGACGAGGGCCTCATCGCCCCGACCGGTGACGGCACCGGCACCGAATTCCAGCTCAGCGAGCCCGGCCGCGCCTACGTCACCGAGAACGCGGACGCCCTTGCCCGCGTCTGGGACAGTTCGACGGCACGCGTCGAAGCCGAAGCGAATCTCCACGAGAGCGTCGCCAAGCTCATGGGCGTCATCCACCAACTCCGCTTCGCCGCGACCCCGGAGCAGCGCGCGAAGGCCGTCACCCAGATCGACGACCTCCGACGTTCCCTCTACGGAATCCTCGCCGACTGACGGCAAGGTCCCTGCCGGCAGTGGTTGGTGGCGACAGGGTTCAGTCGAGGTGCTCCGCGGCCGCGGCCCGGATCGCCTCGTAAATCGTCGCGAGGACGGGCGTGTGCAGCGTCCACTGCTGCCAGTAGAGCACCACATCGATGTGCCGGCCCGGCGCGAGATCGACGAGCACACCGTCGGCCTCGCCGCTGAGGATCTGCTGGTTGGGCACCATGCCCCAGCCCAGCCCGAGGCGGACGGCCTCCGCGAAGTCCGCGGACCCCGGGATCGAGTGCCGGGGAGGCGTGAGCGGCCGACGGCTCCGCCCCCGGAGGAAGCGGTCCTGCAGGTCGTCCTTGGCGTCGAACACGACCATGGGCGCGCGGGACAGCGCATCCGCTGTGGGCCCCGCGGCGAACCATCGAGCGGCGAAGCGCGGGTGCGCCATCGGCCGGTAACGCATGCTGCCGAGCCGGGTGACGGAGCAACCGTGCACCGGACGCGCGTCGGTCGTGATCGCGGCCATCACCGTTCCCGCGCGCAGCAGTTCGGCCGAGTGATCCTCGTCCTCACGGCGTACGTCGAAGGTGATCGAGTCGGGCAGGCCGGCGAGTGCCGGAAGCACCCAGGTCGCGAGCGAGTCGCTGTTGACGGCGAGCGGAACGCCCGCGCGCGCTTCCGACTCCGACCCGGAGACGACGTCCTGGACGAGAGCGTCGATCTGCCGGGCCAGCCTCAGGTACGGCAGGCCGGCATCCGTGATCTCTGTCGGTTTCGTCCGCCGCACCAGCACCCGGCCCGCGGAGGTCTCGAGGGCCTTGATCCGCTGGCTGACCGCGGACGGCGTGATGTGCAGGGTCGCGGCGGCGAGGTCGAAGGAGCCACAATCGATCGTCGCCGCGAGGGCCCTGAGCTGCGCATTGTCAATCGTCATGATTAGCCAGACTAATGCCTGCTAAGAAAGTTTCGTTGTACTCATCCTTCGCCGCCGAGGTACGGTCGGAGAATGATCCTCACCACCCTCGCCGGCCTCGGCTTCGGCCTGTCCCTCATCGTTGCGATCGGCGCCCAGAACGCCTACGTGCTGCGGCAGGGACTGCGCCGGGAACATGTGCTCGCCGTGGTGATCGTCTGCGCAGCCTCCGACGCGGTCCTGATCCTGGTCGGTGTCGCCGGATTCGGGGCGCTGATCCGCACGGTGCCGTGGTTGCTCGTCGTGGTCCGGATCGTCGGTGCCGCATTCCTGCTCGGCTACGCGGCGCTCGCCGCACGTCGGGCCGTTCTCCCTCGGCCGCTCGACACCTCGGTCGTCGGCACTGCCGCGAGCCTCACCCAGGTCCTCGCGACGACCGCGGCGCTCACCTGGCTCAACCCGCACGTCTACCTCGACACCGTTGTCTTCCTCGGCTCCGTCGCCGCCGCCCACGGCGACGAACGCTGGTACTTCGGTCTCGGGGCGGTGCTCGGCAGCGTCATCTGGTTCACAGCGCTCGGTTTCGGCGCCCGGCTGCTGCGCCCGGTCTTCGGCCGGCCGGTGTCGTGGCGGATTCTCGACATCGGAATCGCGGTGATCATGACCGTGATCGCGGTGAGCCTGCTGCTCGGGATCGGAACCTGAGTCCCGGATCGGAGTGTGCCGGGCCTCATCGGCTTCACATCGGGCCCCAAGGCAACCGATAGGAACCGAACCTACGGTCGGTTCATGTCGAGGAAAGGACCCACCATGATCGCCGCCGCACTTCAGTCCCGTTCGCCCAGCGACGTCCAGGTGCGCGCGCTCTCGAGACGGGAGTGGCGGGTCAGCGACTCCCGGATCGCGAAGGACAACGCGCTGAGCGTGATCGGCTTCATCGCCAGGAACCGCGACGGCTACGAGGTCATCGAATTCGGCACCCCGGTCGCCCGGATGGTCCGGCCGGACCTCGCGAGTGCAATCTCCTGCTTCGTGAGTGAGGCCCCGCCCGCATAGGCCGACACCTCGCTCAGCGGCCACAGCAGCCTCGAAAGCGCGACAGGATAGGGAGATGACTCCTTCCCGCGCGGACCCGGAACCGCCGGTGGAGGACGAACGCACCGGTAACGGCCGATCCGAGGTGGAATCCGGTGCCCTGATCGCCGCTGCGGTCGGCGCGCTCGCGGGGCTCCTCGCTGCCGTGATCGTGTTCGGTGGCCGTGCCGTCGGCCTCGCCGGCGAAAATTCCGTCGGCGGGCTCTCGGCCCAGATCGCCGGACTGATCGGACTGCTGGTCTTCGGATGGTCCTATGTCCGTTTCACCCGGCACTCTCCGCGATGGCGCAGTCGTGCCCGCATCCGACGCATCCTCGACACCATCGGGCTGTCGGTGACCGGTGCCGCAATGGCCGGCCTCCTGATCAGCTCGGTCTACGCGGTGTTCCAGCTGGCCTTCCGCGAACTGCTGCTCGACCCGTTCGCGGCGACCCTGTTCGTCACGCTGACGGTCGCAGCGAGCACCTTCGCGCTGTTCCTCCTCGCCGCGGAGATCACGACGACCCGCCTCGCCTCACTCCTGGGCCTCTTCCTCGCCGCCGGGGTATTCTCGAGCATGCTCACGGCGGCCGACCCGCGCTGGTGGCAGGCGAACTTTAGCGCACTCGGAATGGGGGACGCAACCTCCGCATACGCGTTCAACCTGACGATCCTCCTCGCCGGACTCGTGATGACGACCCTCGCGGACTACCTGACCCTCGACCTGCGTTCGCGGCGGAGCGCCGCAGGCAGCGACCTCCGCGGCGTCCCGCTCGTGCGGATCATCATCATCATCGTCGGCGTTGCGCTCATCGGAGTCGGCCTCGTGCCCGTCGACGTCAGTTTCGTCGTGCACAACACCTTCGCGACCTCTGCCGTCGTCGGCTTCGTCGCGCTCATCGTGCTGGTCCCGCTCGTCCTGAAGGACCTCCCCCGGAGCTTCGTCGTCACGACGACGGTCTTCGTACTCGCGATCGGCGGTGCGGTGCTGCTCTGGTACCCGATCGGGTACTACAACCTCACCGCCCTCGAACTCGTCGCCGTGCTGATCGTGTTCGCGTGGTTCGTGCTGTTCGTGCGCAACGCGTCCGTCGTCGCCCCGGCAGCGGATGCCGCGGTGCCGCTGGCAGAGGCGGCTTCCGTGGCCATTGTCGGGGCGGGGGCGACGGAGGCCGCGTCGCCGCATCCGGTACCGGACGCGGCAAGAGGGGGCCGCGCCGCGGGCTGGGTCGCCCTCGGCGGGCTCATCGGCGTCGTCGGGTTCGCCATCGGTCGGCTGGGCCGCCGCTGAGGCAGTGCAGCCATCGGTGCCGAGAGCGGCGCCGCGAGCACGGCGGCACCCCGACCGTCCTGTGCTCGGAATCCGCGGACCGGTTGTCAGATCGCTTTCGCGTCAGTGGTGGCTCAGGTGGTCGTTGTCCTTCCAGATGCCGTCGCCGGGCATGTCGAGGCGGTCGGTCAGCGGCACTCGCCAGAGAGGCGTGTCGGTGGGTTCGCCCCAGTAGTCCGTGACGCGCACGGCTTCCCCGTTCTCGAGTTCGCCGATGGTCACGTTGCGGTAGAGGCGTCCGTCGCCGTAGTTGCAGGTCCACTCGACCACCAGGACATCCCCGAGGCGCAGGCGTCTGCCGACTTCCAGTGTCAGTTCCGCGAAGTTGCCCTCGACGCTGCCGATGAGTGTGCTGGTGCGCACGATTTCGCCCATTTGCGGCCATTGGCGCACGACATTCTCGGCCAGGGGTACGCCGAGAATGTAGGCCAGGCGGGTCTCGCCATTGGACTCCTGATTCGCATTCATGCAGATCACGTTCCTTCCGTGGTTCAGTTCAGTCGGCGCCTCTCACCGCGCCACATTCCGGTTGTCCGATTAAAACTCGTCCGGGGCGTTGAGGGAACGCCAGAGCAGCGCTGCAGCCTAGGTGCGGAGTGGCCGCCAGTGTCAACGGAACGGTCCTTGTCAATCGGTCAACGCGAGGTTGCGCGGATAAGGGGTGTGAGTGATCTCCCGGACCGGAAGAACCTGGCCGGCCACGAGGCGTTGCAGGGTGAAGCGAGCAATGCGGCCTGTATGTCCGTCATCTCCGGGCCGACCGGGTTCACCCCATTCGATCTGGGTCGTGCCGGATAGCTGCAGCGACTTACCGGTCGCGAAATCAATGAACAACAGGGCGGCTTCGGGGTTGACGGTGATGTTGCCGAAACTGTTGAAGAGGTTGTTGCCCTTGTAGTCGGGCCACCACAGCCCGTGCCCGTCTATGCGGACGAACCCGGACGGACCGCCACGATGGGACGCGTCGGACCCCCGCTCGGGAGTCACTGTGCCGAGGAAGAACGTGTCGGCGGCACTGATGAGCTCACGGTCTTCCATCGAGAGCGTGCTGCCGTGTCTGACGTGCTCGCTGCCCGCCCCATCGATTTCATCGGGCACGAGAACACGTTGCTGGATATATTGCGGGCAATTGCCGAAGGCCTGTTCGACGTCCACGACAAGGAGATCGCCGCCGCTCACCGTGAGTGCGCCGTTGATACGCACCCGGCGCCGGGTGGCGAATTCAACCGTGACCATCCCGATCTTCTGACCGGCCTGCAGCCCGCGGAGTGGGTCGCCCGGCGGGATCACGGCATGAACGGCAACGGAGGTGTCGGACAGCACCTCCAAGAAACCGGGACGGCCGACCAGCGGGGACGTCCAGAGGCGTCCGGAGCGATCCCTCCCGGAGATGACGAGAAACGTTCGATCGCTGAGAAACCCGGCCATCCCGGCGGTCAGAGTGACAGGCCCGAGCATCCCTGACAGGCGGGCCGCGTCGATTGTGACACCGGCCTGGCGCTGCACGGCCAGTTCGCCGGCGTGAAAGCCGACGTCGGCGAGTTGGGGCGTCGCGATCATCGTCATCATCTCCTGGAGAATCGAGTCGAGGATTACAGCCCGACGACGGGCCAGTCGTTTTCCACGTGAGCGAGCACGTTGAAGTAGTTGGTCAGAATGTTCAGCGCGAGGTTCGCGACGACCTCGCCGATCTCCGCGTCGCTCACACCAGCGGCACGGGCTGCACCAAGCGCGTCATCGCCGACGTCACCGGCATTCTCCGCGATCGTGTTGGAGAGGGTCAGCAGTGCGGCCACATGCGGGTCACGTGACTGCGCTCGGCGTGCGGAGTCGAGCTCCGCAGCATCGACCTTGGCGATGTTGCCTCCGATGAAGGTATGGGCGGAGAGGCAGTACTCGCAACCGTTCAGCTGAGCGGTCGAGATAGCGAGGCGCTCGCGCACCGCAGCAGAAAGGCTGCCGGATCCGACTGCGGTGGAGAGAGCGAGGTAACCCTTCAGCAGGGTGGGGCTGTTGGCCATGACCTTGGCCATGTTCGGCACGAGACCCAGTCCCTTCTGGACCTGGTCAAGCAGGTCCCTGGCGACGCCCGTCGCGGTTTCGGGCTGGATCGGGACGATAGCAGTGATGGTGGCAGTCATGGTTCTTCTCCTCGTTTTCTAATGCATGAACTCATGTTCATCCGTGACAATTTCTATCACGATCTTTCTAACGTATGCAAGTGATTTCTTCCGTGATAGTTTGTCCGCATGGGAAACAGGAGCTTGGACCGCAGCTGGGCGCTCGCCGACGAGCCGATGCCGGTCCGCCTGATGGCGACTATCTGGGCAGACACGGAGGGCCTTCACGACGACTTCGCGACACCGACAGGCGTAGACGCCTGGCTGGATGCCGTCCGCATCGATCGGGCAGGCGCGGCAACGACTCGGGACGAGTTCCTGACGGCACGGAATCTGCGAGACGCGGTGCGCCGATTGGCAGCCCACGTGACGGACGATGATCGTCGGACTGCCGAATCGCCCATGGCGAGCGTGGAGGACGCGCTGCTCACTATCAACGCCGCCGCCAACCAGCGTCCGATCCCGCAGCTGCGGCTGAGCGGAGCGGCTCTCGCGCTCTCCCCCGAATCCGCGGTTTCTCCGGTGGTTGCCGGCCTCGCCGACGTCGCCTACCACGCCCAGCACCTGCTGGGCGAAGACGGTTCGAATCTGCGGGCATGCCACGCGCCCGGATGCGTGCTCTACTTCGTGAAGACACACCCCAGACGGGAATGGTGCTCGGTCGCTTGCGGCAACCGCGCTCGCGCTGCGCGGCATTACCAATCGGTACGCTCCGCGCGTACGGCACACGAACTCACGGCTCGCTGATGCGCCCGGGCCGGAGACGATGCGCCGACGAGATGATCCTTCCGGCTGCTTTCCTCCGCCTGTGGCCTGTATGGGAAGTACGAATATGAGACTCCTCCTTGTTTCGGGCAGCACTCGGCAGTCTTCAACCAACAACGCGGCGCTGACCACGGTGCGCGACCTGGCGCCAGCAGGCTCGATCGCACTGGTGTACCAAGGCTTGTCTGCACTACCCGCCTTCAACCCGGACGATGACCACGACCCGGTTCCAGGTCCGGTCGCGGAGTTGCGACAACAGATCAACAACGCCGACGTGGTGGTGTTCAGCACGCCAGAGTATGCCGGGACACTCCCGGGCAGCTTCAAGAATCTTCTGGATTGGACTGTCGGCAGCAGCGTTCTGACCAGGAAGCCGGTCGCGTGGATCAACGTGGCCTCACCGGGACGCGGGCACGGTGCACTCGCCACATTGAGATCGGTACTCGGCTATGTCGACGCACAGGTACTCGATGGAGCGTGCATCGACCTCCCGATCGGGCGGGACCTGGTTGCAGCCGGTGCTGTCACGGCGCAGCCGGAACGCGAAGCACTGGCCCGCTGGTGGGCGACAATGCAGGAGCATTGGCCCGCGGAAGAACTCGACGAGAAGCGTTAGCGTTCGGACCGGCTTGCGCGCTCGCCACCCACTAGTACGCTGACGAGAATTCATCGATTCGGCTGGCGCAGGACGGGAACAACGATGTCAACTTTTCGGCAACTCCACTACCGTGACTCACCGCTCGTGCTACCCAATGCCTGGGACGTCGGCTCGGCCCTGGCATTCGCGGACGCCGGATTTCCGGCCGTCGGCACGACGAGCTTTGGCATCGCGGCCAGCGCCGGCCTGCCGGATGGTGGCGGGTCCAGCAAGGCGGCAACCGTCGCACTTGCGGCGCGACTGGGCCGCATGTCGGTCCACATCACAGCGGACGTCGAAGACGGCTACTCCGACGACCCAGCGGAGGTTGCGGAGTTTGTGGCCGAGCTAGAGGTCCTGGGCGTGGCCGGCGTCAATCTTGAGGACAGCCGGGATGGGCATCTCGTGGATGCATCGACGGCTGCCGCCAAAATCAGCGCCGTCAAAGACCTCAGCCCCGACATCTTCGTCAATGCGCGGGTGGACAATCTCTGGTTCGGCGAGCACGCGACTGTCGAGGCCGTCCTGCTTCGAGCACGCACCTATGCCGACGCCGGGGCCGACGGAATCTTTGTGCCCGGCCTCGTGAATCCTGAGGACATCCGGAGGATCACCGCGGTTGTGGCGCTGCCGGTCAATGTGCTCGCGCACCCCTCCCTGACTGTGGCCGAGCTCGGCGATCTGGGGGTGAAGCGTGTGAGCTCGGGGTCGCTGCCGTACCGTGCAGCCATAGACAGGGCCGTGGACACTGTCACGGCCCTGCGCGATAACCGTCAGGCACCGACCGCGACGTCCTACTGGGAAATGCAGGCTAGCCTCGTGGCTTTCAGTCGAGCCAGCGGGAACTGATCAGAAATTCAGGCCGTCCTGGTCGTGGCGGGTGCACGGAGCACCTTTTCCAACGGTTTACCCTTCGCAATCTCGTCGACGAGCTTGTCGAGATAGCGAATCTTTTGCATGAGCGGGTCCTCGATGGTCTCCACGCGGATGCCGCACACCACACCGGTGATCAGCGACGCGCTGGGATTCATCGGCGCCTCTGCGAAGAACTCCTCGAACGTTGTTCCACCCTGGGCGTGACGGCGAAGCGTCGTGTCGTCGAATCCGGTCAGCCACATGATCACCTGATCGAGCTCCATCTTCGTCCTGCCCTTGCGCTCCACCTTCGCCACGTAGAGCGGATACACCGCGGAGAACTGGGTACCGAAGATCCTGGACACGATGCCAGCGTAGGCGAGGGGTGTCTCAGGGTCAATCGTCTCCGAAACCAGAACGACGCCGAGCTCTGCGCGCAATCCGTGCCCGCCGATCAGGTGACGAAAGATCCAGGCCGGCATTCTTGGGCGCACGATCGCCGACCGCAGGACCGGGCGGGTCGACGACGGTAAGCAGGTCTGCTCGGTCGCCTTGTCGGATCGTTCAACCCTGCGGCCGACCGACCAGATCGACGACGGCGGACTGCCCCCCGTGGATTCACAGTGAGTGCCGCACGGTCATGCACAGTCCACGTGGGATGCTGATCCTGTGGATCTGAACACAGGTGCCGGCACGCCGGCCGTTATCATCCGGCCATATTGTCAAGCGGATGCCGCAGACACGTTAGCGATCTTCCTTGCCGCAGTGACAGAAACCGCTGCCGCCGACTACTCGCGGGAGCAGATTCAGGCGTGGGCGCGGCCAGAAGCGCGCGAGCTGTCCGCTTGGCATACGGCGATGCAGGCGCGGAACAGTTGTGTGGCAACCGTGGATGGTGCGCCGGCGGGTTTCTCCGACGTGGACTCTGAGGGACATATCGACATGATGTTCGTCGCCCCTCGCTACCTGGGACGCGGGGTGGCACGGCAACTGATCGGCCACGTGGAGGCCCGCGCGCGCCAGGAGCAGCTGACAGAGCTGACAGCTGACGTCAGCATTACAGCCCGCCCCTTCTTTGAGCGCTCCGGATTCACCGTCGAGGCAGAACAACATCCGGTGACGGCCGGCGTGCAGCTGACCAATTTCAAGATGAAGAAGAAGCTAGTCGGCGGCGAGGTGTCCCTCAGCGGGCAGCTTGTTTGTCGCACCCAGGACCAAGCGGAAACTGTCCGGGAATACCTGCAACTGCACCTTGCCCTCACCCGCGCCGAACCGGGATGCCTGTCGTTCAACGTCACCCGGACGAGCAATCCCCTGGTGTGGCAGGTCGAAGAGCGCTTTGAGCACGCATCCGCCTTCGAAGCCCACCAGGAACGTGTCGCCAGCAGCGAGTGGGGTCACGCCACCGCGGGAATCGAACGCCGCTACTCCGTGATCGGACTCTAGCCGCTCGCCCGTCGCAACAGCTCCCCCGGCACCACATGTGGGCAACCTCGAGCCTCCGCAATTCACGCTTGGTGCATGTCACTCAGGGCAGAGAATCGATCGTCAACTTCCAGCCAATCCATCGGTCCTGGTCGATCGCACTTCCGCGCTGAAATGTCACCGTGGCCGTCCGGCTACCGGAGACCCTGCTCTGTCGAGCTACTGTGAGTATTCGAGTCTCTGAGCCCCACCCGATCGTGCGGTTGAGCCCCACTGGTCGTGCGGAAGAGCACCAGTGGTGG
>NZ_JASJXJ010000043.1:0-25149 GCF_035018685.1 Cryobacterium sp. RTC2.1 | reverse complement strand
GATGCCCCCGTGAGCCCCGCCCCCACCGGCTCCGGGAGTCTGGGCCTGCTGCAGGGCAGCGCGCTGTACATCGCGGCGGTCCTCGGCACCGGGATCCTGGTGCTGCCCGGACTCGCGGCCGCTGCGGCAGGCCCGGCCTCCCTGCTCGCGGTTCTGATCGTCTTCGTGCTG
Source organism: Cryobacterium sp. RTC2.1 (assembly GCF_035018685.1). NCBI lineage: Bacteria > Bacillati > Actinomycetota > Actinomycetes > Micrococcales > Microbacteriaceae > Cryobacterium > Cryobacterium sp. RTC2.1. The sequence continues at coordinate 24,978 of NZ_JASJXJ010000043.1, read as the reverse complement.
TCCATCCCGCTCGCGGGCACGTTCGCCGCCCTCGCCGCCCGATACCCGGACCCCGGCGGTGTGGCGAGCTACGTGCGCACGGCCCTCGGCCAGACGTGGGCGCGGATGACCGGCTACTGGTTCTTCTTCGGCGTCGGCTTCGGCGCCCCGGTCGTCGCCATGCTCGGCGCGGAATACGTCGTCGCGATCCTCGGGGTGGAGCAGGCCGCCGTACCGATCGTCGCCCTCCTGATCCTTGTTCCACCGTTCGTGTCCAACTACCTCGGCGTCCGGGTCTCCGGAGCCGCTCAGCTCATCCTCACCGCAGCGCTGCTCGTCATCGTCATCGGGGTCGTCACCGTCGCCTTCCCCGCCGCAGAGCCCGGAAACTTCCAGCCGTTCCTGACCCACGGCTGGACCGGAGTCGGCGCTGCCGTCAGCCTGTTCGTCTGGGCCTTCGCCGGCTGGGAGGTCGGCACCCACATCGCGGGGGAGTTCCGCAATCCCCGCCGCGTCATCCCGGCGGCGACGGCGATCGCGCTCGTGGTCGTCGGCGCGGCCTACCTCGCGCTGCAGTACGTGACGGTAGCCGTCCTCGGCGCCGCCGCGGGAACGGGCGCCGTCCCCCTGCTCGCCCTCGTCGCCCAGGCACCCGGAGGCGTCGGCCCGGTCTCGGTCGCGGTGATCGCAGCGATCGTCGCCCTCGGGGTGCTCAACGTGTACCTGGGCGCGTTCGCCAAGCTCGGCGCCTCGCTCGGTCGCGACGGCGACCTCCCGCTCTGGCTCGCCCGCGGCGTCGAATCCGGCGGCGTCCCGCGCCGCAGCCTCTCCGTGGTCGCCGTGCTCACCGGTGGGTACTTCACGATCATGGTGACGCAGCACCTGCCCCTGTCGGTCTTCATCCTGATCCACACGAGCTCCATGGTCGCGATCTACACTCTCGGCATGATCGCCGCCGTGCGCCTCCTGGACCGCTACAGCCTCGGCTGGTGGCTCGCAGCGGTCAGCGTGGCCCTCACCGGCGCGCTGCTCGTGCTCGCGGGCCCGAACCTCCTCGTTCCCGCCGTGCTCGCCCTCGTCGCCGTCGTCATCGGCCGGGTCAAGAAGCGCCGGACGAACCCCCTGCGCTCCCGCACACCCGAACATTCGCCCGGAAGCGCTCGCTCAACACGTCCCCGCCCAACCCGAACCGCCCAGGAGAACACATGACCGTCGCCCGTGCCCGCCTGATCGATCTCAGCCACACCATCCGGGCGGGCCTCGTGACGTAACCGGGGCTGCCGGCTCCCGTGATCGAGCCCTTCCTCACCCGTGCGGCCTCGCGCTCGTCCTACGCGCCCGGCACCGAATTCACCATGGACGTGATCACCCTGATCGGCAACACGGGCACGTACCTCGACAGTCCGTACCACCGCTACGAGGGTGGAACGGATCTCGCGGGCCTCGACCTCGATACCCTCGTCGACCTCCCCGCCGAGGTATTCCATCTGACGGATGCTGCGGCCCGTGGCATTCCCGCAGCAGCATTCGCCGAGCGAGGCTCCGGCCTGGCCGGTTCGGCCGTGCTGATCCACACCGGCTGGGACCGCCACTTCGGCACCCCGGAGTACAGGGCGGGGGCTCCCTTCCTGGCCGAAGACGCCGTCGGGTTCCTCGTCGGTGCCGGCGTCGCCCTCGTCGGGATCGACTCGCTCAACATCGACGACACCGAGGGGAGTGGGGAGCGGCCCGCCCATTCAGCCCTGCTCGCTGCCGGCATCCACGTCGTCGAGCACCTCACCGGGCTGGGGGACGTACCGGCCTCCGGCGGGACGTTCTCGGCGGTACCTCCGAAGATCGAGGGCTTCGGCACTTTCCCGGTGCGGGCATTCGCGCGGGTACCCGACCCGATCGGCTGAGGCAGGATTCCCGCTATGTGACGGTCACATTGCGCCTCCCCGGCGGTGCATACTGGGGGTGCGTAATTTTTTTGTGACCGTGCTCATAGACGAGGCCCCGATGACTGCTGAACTGCCCACTGGTCGGGCTCCCAGCATCCGGGACGTCGCACGCCTCGCCGGAGTCTCGCATCAGACGGTGTCGCGAGTACTCAACAATCACCCGAGCATCCGAGATTCGACCAAGGCCCGCGTGCTGCAGGTGATCGAGGAGCTCCAATACCGACCCAACCGGGCGGCCAGGGCGCTGTCGAGGGGGCGATCGCGCACGATCGGCGTGCTGTCGGCCTCCGGGGCCCAGTACGGCCCCGCGAGCAGCATCGCCGCGATCCAGGATGCGGCGCGGGAGGCGGGCTATTACGTCAACACCGCGAACCTGACCTCGGTCGACACTGTCTCGATCGAAGCGGCACTCGACCACCTGATGTACCAGTCGGTCGAGGGGATCGTGGTCATCGCCCCCCAGGTCCGCGTCTTCGACGTCCTCGAACAGCTCTCGATCGAGGTGCCGTATGTCACACTCCAGTCGACGGGCCGGCCCAATGACCACGCACTCTCCGTCGACCAGATCCACGGTGCACGACTGGCCACACGGCATCTCATCGACCTCGGGCACCGGCGCATCTTCCACCTCGCCGGGCCGCAGGACTGGATCGAGGCCGAGGCGCGGATGCGCGGGTTCCTGGAGGAAATGGGGGCGATGGACGTGCCGACGACCGCCCCGATCCTCGGGGACTGGACGGCGGACTTCGGCTATCACGCCGGGCGCGAACTGTTGCGGCAACGCGACTTCACCGCCATTTTCTCCTCGAACGACCAGATGGCGCTCGGGATCATGCACGCGGTCAGGGATGCGGGGCTCGACATCCCACGGGACGTGAGCATCGTCGGGTTCGACGATATTCCGGAGGCGCCACACTTCTGGCCGCCGCTCACGACCGTGCGCCAGGACTTCGCGGAACTGGGCCGCCGGTGCATCGCCCTCCTGCTCGGCACCATCGCCGGTGACGACCCGGACAAGTTCCGCGCACCGATCATTCCCGAGCTCATCGTCCGTGGCTCCACAGGGCCCCCTGCCTTCTGAATCCGGCGCGTTTCGGGTGGTTACCAAAACGCAACCAGCCACTTTTTCGCCCTGACTTGACAAGGACGCCCACTGCGGGCGTAGTGTGAGCACAGCGATTGTGACCGTTCACATTTCGTGACAATGTAAGTACGCACGTGAGTACGCAGACGGCCATGGCCTCAGCACCGCATGACAAAGGAGTCGAATTTCGTGATCGAGAACGCACAGGCCGCGCCCGCAGCCGACGCATCCGCCGAGATCTCTGTCATCGGAGGCGATCGCCGACCGAACGCCCTCACGCGCGGTGCGGGTATCTCCACCGGTACGGTGGCGTTCGCATGAGCACCTACGGACCCCAGATCGAGGTCGCGATCGCTCGCATCCGCGCCGATGTCGCCGACCTCCACGCCGAGCTCACTCGCAACGGCCTCGTGGTCTGGACCGGCGGCAACGTCTCCGGCCGCGTCCCGGGCGCAGACCTCTTCGTGATCAAGCCGAGCGGCGTCGACTACGCCGACCTCGCCCCGGAGAACATGATCCTGTGCGACCTCGACGGCGCAGTGATCCCCGGCACCCCCGGCTCGGACCGTTCCCCGTCGAGCGACACCGCCGCCCACGCCTACGTCTACCGCAACATGCCCGAGATCGGCGGTGTCGTGCACACGCACTCCACCTACGCGACCGCCTGGGCCGCCCGCGGTGAGGAGATCCCCTGCGTGATCACGGCCATGGCCGACGAGTTCGGCGGTCCGATCCCGATCGGCACCTTCGCGATCATCGGTGACGACACGATCGGCCGCGGCATCGTCGCGGCCCTCACGGGACACCGGTCCAGGGCCGTCCTGATGCAGAACCACGGCCCATTCACGATCGGCAAGGACGCGAGGGACGCGGTCAAGGCCGCGGTCATGGTCGAAGACGTCGCCCGCACCGTGCACATCGCCCGCCAGGGCGGCGCACTCATCCCGATCCCACAGGCCGCGATCGACTCCCTCTACAACCGCTATCAGAACGTCTACGGACAAGCGCCGCAAGGAGCACTGAAGTGATGCCCGCTCTCTCCACCACTCTCGACCCCCACGATTTCGCCGCGATTGCTCGCACAGAGCTTCTCGTGACCGATAAGACCACCACCCTTCGGGATTTCACCCGCTCGGTGCGTTGGAACCAGGCCTACTACCGACTGGCACAAGGCCTGTAATCACATAGCAGCACCAATACAACTGCCATCAGAGTTGATAACAGATCCACGAAAGGTAATTCAGTGAAGACAAGTAAGGTCCTCGCAGGCATCGCTGCCATTGGACTCGCACTCTCCCTCGCTGCCTGCTCCGGCGGACGTGGCGACACAGCCACGACCACCGCTGCAGCGGGCGCCAACGCCGGTGCACTTGTCGGCGTCGCAATGCCCACCAAGTCCAGCGAGCGCTGGATCAAGGACGGCGACGCTGTCAAGGCCTCCCTCGAGAAGCTCGGCTACAAGGTCGACCTCGAATACGGCGAAGACAAGATCCCCACCCAAGTCCAGCAGATCAGCAACATGCTGACGAAGGGCGCGAAGATCCTCATCATCGCGTCGATCGACGGCACCGCGCTCAGCGACCAGCTTGACCAGGCCGCAGCGGCCGGCGTCAAGGTCATCGCGTACGACCGCCTGATCAACGGCAACAAGAACGTCGACTACTACACCACGTTCGACAACAACGAGGTCGGCGTGCTGCAGGCCACGAGCCTGCTCACCGGACTCGGCGTGCTGGACAAGGACGGCAAGGACACCGGCAAGACCGGCCCGTTCAACGTCGAACTCTTCGGCGGCAGCCCCGACGACAACAACGCCACGTTCTTCTTCAACGGCGCCATCTCCGTCCTGCAGCCGTACATCGACAAGGGCGTCATCGTCGTCAAGAGCGGCCAGGTCAGCTTCACCCAGGTCGCCACCCTGCGTTGGGACCCGGCGACCGCCCAGAAGCGGATGCAGAACCTCATCGCGAGCACCTACTCCGACGGCTCCAAGGTCGACGGCGTGCTCTCCCCGTATGACGGTCTCTCCATCGGCATCATCTCGGCTCTGACGAGCTCGGGATACGCCACCGACAAGCTCCCGATCATCACCGGTCAGGACTCCGAGGCCGCTTCGGTCAAGTCGATCATCGCCGGCCAGCAGTACTCCTCCATCTACAAGGACACGCGCCAGCTCGGCGACGAGGCCGTGAAGATGGCTGACGACCTGCTCAACGGCAAGACCCCCGAGGTCAACGACACGAAGAGCTACAACAACAAGGTCAAGGTCGTCCCGACCTTCCTGTTCGCTCCGCAGGTCGTTACCAAGGACAACTACAAGGCCCTGCTCGTCGACACCGGTTACTACACCGAGGCCGACCTCAAGTAGGTTCTTCGCTCCACCGGCAGTGGGGGGGGCGGCGGGTCACCCCGCCGCCACTGCCAGCACCGAAAGCACCAGCACCAGCACCACAACCACCACCCACCCTCTCTCCACCGGAAGAAGAAGTAACGGTGACAACGAATATTCTCGAGATGCGCAGCATCACGAAAACCTTTCCCGGAGTGAAAGCCCTCCAGGACGTTTCCCTCGCGGTGAAGCGAGGCCACATCCACGCGATTTGCGGTGAAAACGGTGCAGGAAAGTCCACCTTGATGAAGGTGCTCTCCGGCGTCTACCCGCACGGCACCTACGAGGGCGAGATCGTCTTCGAAAATGAGCCGGTCGCCTTTAAATCCATCAATGACTCCGAGGCCTCAGGCGTCGTCATCATCCACCAGGAGCTGGCGTTGAGCCCGTTCCTCTCCATCGCCGAGAACATCTTCCTCGGCAACGAGCAGCAGAACAACGGCTGGATCGACTGGAACAAGACCAACATGGAGGCAGCCAAGCTGCTCGCCAGGGTCGGTCTCAGGGACAACCCGATCACCAAGATCCGCGACATCGGCGTCGGCAAGCAGCAGCTCGTGGAAATCGCGAAGGCCCTGTCCAAGGAGGTCAAACTCCTGATCCTGGACGAGCCGACCGCAGCACTCAACGACGAGGACTCCGCGCACCTGCTCGACCTGATGAAGCACCTCAAGGGCCAGGGCGTCACCTCGATCATGATCAGCCACAAGCTGAACGAGATCAAGGCCATCGCCGACGAGGTCACCATCATCCGTGACGGCAAGCTCATCGAGACGCTCGACATGCACACCGATGACATCTCCGAGGAGCGCATCATCAAGGGCATGGTCGGCCGCGACCTCGGCAGCCGCTACCCCGACCACACGCCGAACATCGGCGAGGAACTCCTCCGGGTCGAAGACTGGAACGTCTACCACCCGCTCGACCACCAGCGCCGGGTTGTCAAGGACGCGAACATCACCGTCAGGGCCGGCGAGATCGTCGGCATCGCCGGGCTGATGGGCGCTGGCAGGACCGAGCTCGCGATGAGCGTCTTCGGCCACAGCTACGGGCACAACATCTCCGGCACCGTGTACAAGAACGGCGTCAAGATCAACACGAGCACGGTAGCGAACGCCATCGAGCACGGCCTGGCGTACGCAACCGAGGATCGCAAGCGGTACGGCCTCAACCTGATCGAGGACATCAAGCGCAACATCTCCACTGTGGGCATGCACAAGATCGCCAAGCGCGGCTGGGTGGACTCCAACCAGGAGATCGTCGTCGCAGAGGGCTACCGCAAGAGCATGAACATCAAGGCTCCGACGGTCGAGGCCCTCGCCGGGAAGCTCTCCGGCGGAAACCAGCAGAAGGTCGTGCTGTCCAAGTGGATGTTCTCCGACCCGGATGTCCTCATCCTCGACGAGCCCACCCGCGGCATCGACGTCGGCGCCAAGTATGAGATCTACGGGATCATCAACCGCCTCGCCGACGCAGGCAAGGGCGTCATCGTGATCTCGTCCGAACTGCCGGAACTGATCGGCATCTGCGACCGGATCTACACCATCTTCGAAGGCCGGATCACGGCGGACGTCGCCCGCGGGCAGACGACGGCTGAATTCCTTATGCAAAACATGACCCAGGAAAGGGACAAGGACAAGCGATGAGCGTGTTCAGATCTTCACTTAATTACCTCGCCGGCCAGCTGCGGCAAATCGGCCTGTTCATCGCCCTGATCGCGATCGTGATCTTCTTCCAGGTGGCCACCAACGGCATCACCCTGAAGCCGATCAACGTCACGAACCTGATCGTGCAGAACAGCTACATCCTGATCCTCGCCGTCGGCATGGTCATGGTCATCATCGCCGGCCACATCGACCTCTCGGTCGGTTCGGTCGTCGCCTTCGTCGGCGCCATGTCCGGCGTGATGATCACGCAGTGGAATGTGCCGTGGTGGCTCGCGATCATCCTGTGCCTCGGTGTCGGCGCCCTCGTGGGAATGTGGCAGGGCTTCTGGATCGCCTACTTCGGGATACCGGCCTTCATCGTGACCTTGGCCGGTATGCTCACCTTCCGTGGGCTCACCCAGATCGCACTGCAGAACAAGCAGATCTCGCCGTTCCCCGACGAATTCCGCGCCCTCGGCAGCGGATTCCTCCCCGACCTCGGCGGCGGAACCAGTGCTGTCGAACCGCTGACCCTCGGTATCGGCATCATTGCGACGCTCTTCCTGGTGCTCCAGGGCATCCGCCAGCGCCGTGCCCGCGCGAAGTACGACGTCGAAGACGAGCCGTTCGCCTGGTTCCTCACCAAGCTGGTGTTCACCGCAGCGATGATCCTCGGCATCACGTACCTGCTCGCGAGCTACCGTGGCACGCCCATCGTCCTGATCGTCCTCGGCGTCCTGATCGTCGTCTACGCATCCGTGATGTCGAACAGCGTCTTCGGCCGCCACATCTACGCCATCGGTGGCAACCTGAACGCCGCGGCACTGTCGGGCATCAAGACCAAGCGCGTCACCTTCATGCTCTTCGTGAACATGGGCGTCATCTCGGCACTCGCCGGGCTCGTCTTCACCGCCCAGCTCAACCTCGCCAACCCGAAGGCCGGTGACGGCTTCGAACTCGACGCCATCGCCGCCGTCTTCATCGGAGGAGCGGCGGTCACCGGTGGTATCGGTACCGTCACCGGCGCCATCATCGGTGGTTTCATCATCGGGCTGCTGAACAACGGCATGTCGATCCTCGGTGTCGGAACGGAGTACCAGCAGCTCATCAAGGGCCTGGTGCTGCTCGGTGCCGTCGCGTTCGACGTGTACAACAAGCGTCGCTCCGGCGGTCGCTGACCCGCACAAGCACGCGAGAGCGGGCCGGTCGTCTTCGGACGACCGGCCCGCTTTTTTGCGCCTGCGATCTGCCTTTTGTGTATCCGACCAGCCGTTACCCAAGCGTGACACGTCGCGGCAGCAGGGAGCCTGTTGCTCGCGGCCACTGCCGGTTACTATCTGTGGCATCTGGCGCAAGGAGCACAATGATGTCCACCCAGCACGTCATGAACGACGAGCCCGTCCGCGCGGACGGGCCGGTCATTCTGGAAATGCGATCGATCACGAAGGAGTTCCCCGGGGTCAAGGCCCTGTCCGACGTGTCCCTCACCGTGAAGGCCGGGGAGATCCACGCCATCTGCGGTGAGAACGGCGCAGGCAAATCCACCCTCATGAAAGTGCTCTCCGGGGTGTACCCGTACGGAACCTATGACGGCGACATCGTCTACCAGGGCAGGACCGTGCATTTCCGGGACATCCGCTCGAGCGAGGAAGCCGGGATCGCGATCATCCACCAGGAACTCGCGCTCATCCCCGAGCTGTCCATCACCGAGAACATCTTCCTCGGCAACGAGCCGACCCGGTGGGGCGCGATCGACTGGATCACGGCCAAGAAGACCGCCCTCGAACTGCTCGCACGGGTCGGGCTCCGCGAAGATCCGGACACCCTGATCAAGAACATCGGCGTCGGCAAGCAGCAACTCGTGGAGATCGCCAAGGCGCTCAGTAAGTCGGTCAAGCTCCTGATCCTCGACGAGCCGACCGCGGCGCTCAACGAGGCAGACTCGCAGCACCTGCTCGACCTGATCCGGGGTCTGAAGGGCAAGGGGATCACGTCGATCATGATCTCCCACAAGCTCAACGAGATCGAACAGGTCGCCGACTCCATCACGATCATCCGTGACGGGAAGACGATCGAGACCCTCGACGTCGTGCGGGACGGGGTCAACGAGGACCGCATCATCCGCGGCATGGTCGGCAGGAGCCTCGAGAGCCGCTTCCCCGACCATGTCCCGAGGATCGGAGAGGTGTTCTTCGAGGTCAGGGACTGGAACGTGCAGCATCCGCAGGTCACCGAGCGGATGGTGGTCAAGAACTCAAGCCTCACCGTGCGGCGCGGGGAGATCGTCGGCATCGCCGGGCTCATGGGAGCCGGCCGCACCGAACTCGCGATGAGCATTTTCGGCCGGTCCTACGGCACCTTCCTCTCCGGACGGATGTTCAAGGACGGCAAGGAGATCGAACTGAGGAACGTGGCAGAGGCCATCGACCACGGACTCGCCTATGTGAGTGAAGACCGCAAGGCGCTCGGCCTCAACCTGCTCGACGACGTGAAGCGTTCGATCGTGTCCGCGAAGCTCTCCAAGATCTCGGCCGGTCCCGTCGTCAACGACGGCAAGGAGTACTCGATCGCGGAGGGCTACCGCACGAGCCTCCGGATCAAGACGCCGACGGTCGATTCCGGGGTCAGCAAGCTCTCCGGCGGCAACCAGCAGAAGGTCGTCCTCGCCAAGTGGATGTTCACGGACCCCGACCTGCTCATCCTCGACGAACCCACCCGGCGCATCGACGTCGGCGCCAAGTACGAGATCTACGGCATCATCCAGAACCTCGCGGCGCAGGGGAAGGGCGTCATCCTGATCTCCTCGGAACTCCCTGAGCTCCTGGGGCTCGCCGACCGCATCTACACGGTCTTCGAGGGTGCGATCACGGACTGCATCCCCGCGGCGGAGGCCGACCCGGAGACCCTGATGAAGAGCATGACGAGCGCCAGAAAGAAGGTTCGCAGCTGATGACTACCGAGACCACGACCACGAGCGAGGCGCGCAGCGCGCGGAAGCTGTTCGGCGGGGGAAACCTGCGTCAGTTCGGCATCCTCTTCAGTCTGATCGCGATCATCCTGCTCTTCCAGTACCTCACCAACGGCCTGACCCTGTCCTCAGGCAACCTGATCAACCTCGTCAGCCAGTACTCGTACATCCTGATCCTCGCCATCGGGATGGTGATCGTGATCATCGCCGGGCACATCGACCTGTCCGTCGGGTCCGTCGCCGCGTTCGTGGGCATCGTCGTCGCAACCTCGATGAAGGACTGGAACCTGCCCTGGCCTCTCGCCATCCTCTTCGGCCTCTTCGTGGGCATGCTGATCGGGGCGTGGCAGGGTTGGTGGGTCGCCTTCGTCGGAGTGCCGGCCTTCATCGTCACCCTCGCCGGCATGCTCATCTTCCGCGGCGGCAACCAGCTGATCGGCAACGCGAACACGGTGCCCGTCCCCCCTGGCTTCACCACCATCGGCTCCGGGTATCTTCCGGAGGTGGGGCCGTACACCGGGTACAACAACCTCACCCTCCTGCTCGGGCTCATCATCGTGATCGCCGTGATCTGGCGGGAGATCCGGGCGCGCCGCGTGCAGCGGATCATGGGTTCGACGCCGTCCCCGCTCTGGGCGAGCGTCGTCAAGGTCGTGCTGCTCAATGCGGTCGTCGTCTACGCGTCCTTCCTCTTCGCGGGCGGCCGCACCGGAACGAGCTTCCCGGTCTCCGGGATCATCCTCGGGGTGCTCGTGCTCGTGTACTCGTTCGTCACCCGGAACACGATCTTCGGCCGTCACGTCTACGCGGTCGGCGGAAACAAGCTCGCCGCCGAACTCTCCGGCGTCAAGTCCCGCCGGATCAACTTCCTCGTGATGATGAACATGTCGATCCTGGCCGCCCTCGCCGGCATGATCTTCGTCGCCCGCTCGGTCGCTTCCGGACCGCAGGACGGGCTGAGCTGGGAGCTCGACGCCATCGCCGCCGTCTTCATCGGCGGTGCGGCGGTCTCCGGCGGAATCGGCACGGTCACGGGCTCCATCATCGGCGGTCTCGTGATGGCCGTGCTCAACAACGGGCTCCAGCTCCTCGGCGTCGGAAGCGACCGGGTGCAGATCATCAAGGGTCTCGTGCTTCTCCTCGCCGTGGGGGTGGATGTCTGGAACAAGAAACAGGGCCGGCCGTCGATCCTCGGGTTCATGACCCGGAACCGGAAGACCACCCCGGCTCCGGACGAAGCGCCGATGGTCGTCCCCGACGCCGGGACGCCGGACACGGCCAGACCGCCGGCGAGCATGCCCTCCTGATCCGCGGCATCCGCATGACCTCTCCCGATCTCGCTCCACACCCTGCACAGCACAATCCCTGCTCCACCACATTGAGTAGAAAGCGATCGAACATGCGAAAACTCCTTGCGACTACAGCGCTCGCCGCCGTAGCCCTGATGGCACTCTCCGGGTGTTCCACCCGCACCGACACCACGGGCGGTTCCACAGCGGCCGCCGGATTCCCGGCGGACTCGGTGATCGGCGTCGCGCTTCCCTCGAAGACCTCTGAGAACTGGGTCCTCGCCGGAGGCCTCTTCGAAGACGGCCTCAAGACGGCCGGGTTCAAGGGCGACGTGCAGTACGCCGGCGCCTCGACGACGGTCAAAGACCAGCAGGACCAGATCTCGGCGATGGTCACCAACGGCGCCAAGGTCATCATCATCGGCGCGGCAGACGGCGGCCAGCTCGGCACCCAGGTGAAGGCGGCGAAGGACGCGGGTGCGACGGTCATCGCCTACGACCGGCTGATCCTCAACACGCCGGACGTGGACTACTACGTGGCGTACGACAACTTCAAGGTCGGTGAGCTCCAGGGCCAAGCCCTCCTCGATGGGCTCGCCTCCCGGAAGGCGGCCGGGCCGTACAACATCGAGCTCTTCTCCGGTTCCTCCGACGACGCCAACTCCGCGGTCTTCTTCAACGGCGCGATGAGCATCCTCCAGCCGAAGATCGACGACGGCACCCTCGTCGTCGCCTCCGGCCAGACCGACATCAAGCAGACGGCGACCGCCGGCTGGAAGGCCGAGAACGCGCAGAGCCGGATGGACTCGCTCCTGACCAGCACCTACGGGGACAAGGCCCTCGACGGCGTGCTCTCCCCGAACGACACCCTGGCGCGCGCGATCATCACCTCGGTGAAGGCAGCAGGCAAGCCCATCCCGATCGTAACCGGCCAGGACTCCGAGGTGGAGTCGGTCAAGTCGATCATGGCCGGTGAGCAGTACTCCACGATCAACAAGGACACCCGCCTGCTCGTCGCCCAGGCCATCAAGATGGCCCAGGCGTTGCAGAAGGGCGAGGCCGTCGACGTGAACGACACCAAGTCGTACGACAACGGCGTCAAGATCGTTCCCGCCTACCTGTTGCCTCCGGTCATCGTGACGAAGGCCAACGCGGCAGAGGCCTACGCGAACGATCCCAAGCTCTCGCCGCTCACCAAGTAACAGATATCGCATCATCCGGCGGAGCCGGCCCCGGCCAGGGGTCGGCTCCGCTTGCATGAGGGGCCTCGGTTATGAGCGTTCACAATCGCCGAACGGATGCCGGGGATCCCCGCTTCACAGGAGATCGAAAAGATATCGGGAGGGCTTGTGAACGCGCGCTTGTGAGCGCTAACATTTCGACATCGACCAGAACGACCTGGTCGCCCGGCACCGAGACACGCAGCAGAATGTTCCGCCGGGACGCTAAACAAGGAGGTTTAGTCACATGATCAGGAAGATGATCGGAGCGGTCGCCGTCGGCGCCTTTCTCCTGGCCCTCACGGGATGTTCCACTGCCGCAGACACCAGCTCGACGGGCGCTGCGAAGGCACCGGGCGACATCGTCGTCGGCTTCGCCCAGGTCGGCGCGGAGAGCGGCTGGCGGACCGCGAACACGAAGGACATCCAGGATGCGTTCGCCGCGTCCGGAATGCAGCTCAAGTTCTCGGATGCGCAACAGAAGCAGGAGAACCAGATCAAGGCCATCCGCTCGTACATCACCCAGGGCGTCGACGTCATCGCGTTCTCTCCCGTCGTCGAGACCGGCTGGGACGCGGTCCTGAAGGAAGCGAAGGACGCCGGGATTCCGGTCGTCCTCACGGACCGTGCCGTCGACTCGAAGGACGACAGCCTCTACGTGAGCTTCCTCGGTTCCGACTTCGTCAAGGAAGGCCAGAAGGCCGGCCAGTGGGTCGTCGACGAATACAAGAACCAGACCGATCCGGTCAAGATCATCCAACTCGAGGGCACAACGGGCGCGGCTCCTGCCATCGACCGCGCACAGGGCTTCGCCGACGTCATCAAGGCCGATCCGAAGTTCCAGATCGTCGCTTCGCAGACCGGCGACTTCACGAGGGCGGGCGGAAAGCAGGTCACCGAGGCGCTCCTGAAGTCCAACCCGGACGCCACCCTGATCTTCGCCCACAACGACGACATGGGCCTCGGCGCGATCGAGGCCGTCGAAGCGGCGGGCAAGGTGCCGGGGAAGGACATCAAGATCGTCACCATCGACGCAGTGAAGGACGGCATGCAGGCGCTCTCCGACGGCAAGATCAACTTCATCGTCGAGTGCTCTCCGCTCCTCGGCAAGCAGCTGGTCGACATCGTCAAGAAGGTCGTCGCGGGGGAGAGCGTCGAGAAGCGCATCCTGACGGAGGAGACGACCTTCACCCAGGAGCAGGCGACTGCCGCACTTCCCACCCGTCAGTACTGAGCGGATCCGGTACCGCTTCGCCGGTCTCCGGCGGCTCGAATCGGCAGGCCATCCGGCCGGCCGGTCCCTGCCGCCGGGAACCGGCATCCGCTCGCACGACGATGAAGAGAGAACGTGAATGAACGCACAGGCCCCCGTCGTCGAGATGACGAACATCTCGATCTCCTTCCCCGGCGTCAAGGCCCTCGACGGGGTGAACTTCCGGATGTTCCCCGGCGAGGTGCACTCGCTGCTCGGGGAGAACGGTGCAGGCAAGTCGACCCTGATCAAGGCGCTGACCGGTGTCTATGCGATCGACAGCGGCCCGGCCGACAGCGGCGAGATCCTGCTCGCCGGCAACCGGGTCTCGTTCGCGGGCCCCGCCCAGGCCCAGAATGCCGGGATCAGCACCGTCTATCAGGAGGTGAACCTGCTCGGAAACCTGAGCGTCGCCGAGAACATCATGCTCGGTCGGGAACCCCGCCGGTTCGGCGGCATCGATTGGCGGGCCACCCGGCGTCGGGCTGTGGAACTCCTCCGCGGCCTGCACCTCGACATCGATCCCGGTTCACTGCTCGGTTCGCACTCGCTCGCTGTCCAGCAGCTCGTCGCGATCGCCAGGGCCATCGACGTCAACGCGAAGGTCCTGATCCTCGACGAGCCGACGTCGAGCCTCGACGCCGACGAAGTCGCCGAACTCTTCCGGGTGATCCGCGAGCTCAAGGCCGAGGGCGTCGCGATCCTCTTCGTCTCCCACTTCCTCGACCAGGTCTATGAGATCTCGGACCGCCTCACGGTACTTCGGAACGGCAAACTCGTCGGCGAATACCGCACGGCAGAGATCCTGCGCCTCGACCTCGTGCAGAAGATGATCGGCAAGGAACTCGCGATCCTCGACGCCCTCGAGCGGCGGATCGTCGAGCCGGGAGGCGGGGAAGACGACGAAGTGCCCCTTCTGGCCGCGACGGCGCTCGGGCGCAAGGGGTCCATCGCGCCGGTCGACCTCCGGGTCTACACCGGCGAGGTCGTCGGGCTCGCCGGTCTCCTGGGCTCCGGGCGCACCGAGCTCGCCAGGATCCTCTCCGGCATCGACCGACCGGACTCCGGGGAACTGGTGATCGACGGCACGCCGCACCGGTTCCGAACGCCTCGTTCGGCCCTCGCGCGGGGAGTCGCCTACTCCTCGGAGAACCGCCGCGTCGAGGGCATCGTCGAGGACCTCACCGTGCGGGACAACATCGTGCTCGCGCTGCAGGCCGACCGCGGCTGGTTCCATCCGATCTCTCGGAAGCGCCGCGACGAGCTCGCGGTCAGCTACATCCAAGCCCTGAACATCCGGCCGGCCAACCCGGACGCCATCGTCAGGAACCTCTCCGGAGGCAACCAGCAGAAGGTGTTGCTGGCCAGGTGGCTCGCCGTCGCGCCGCGGCTGCTGATCCTCGATGAACCGACAAGGGGCATCGATGTGGGCGCGAAGGCCGAGATCCAGAAACTCGTGGTCAACCTCGCCGAAAACGGGATGTCGGTGCTGTTCATCTCGGCGGAACTCGAGGAGGTGCTGCGCCTCAGCAGCAGGATCGCGATCATGAGGGACCGCAGGCTCGTCGCCGACATCGTCAATGACGACCTGACCGTTGACAGCCTCCTGGCCATCATCGCCGACGGTGAACTGACGGCGGTGGAACGATGAACCGGATGTTCTCGAGCCGCTTGTTCTGGCCGGTGGTGATGCTGCTCGTCCTGTTCACCATCAACCTCGTCGCCTTCCCCGGCTTCTTCAGCCTCGAGGTCAAGAACGGACACCTCTTCGGCAGCCTCGTGGACATCGCCCGCAACGGGGCGCCGACCCTCATCATCGCGGTCGGAATGACTCTCGTCATCGCGACGCGTGGGATCGACCTCTCCGTGGGCGCCGTGTGCGCGATCGCCGGTGCCGTGGCCTGCTCGATCATCCTCGGTTCCCCGGAACCGGGCAGCATCGGCACGGTCGCGGTCGCCGTGATCGCCGCGCTCCTGATCGCCCTCGTCCTCGGCCTGTGGAACGGGTTCCTGGTCGCCGTGCTCGGGATCCAGCCCATCATCGCGACCCTGATCCTGATGACCGCCGGGCGCGGCGCGGCGATGCTCATCACGGAGGGCCAGATCCTCACCGTGAACAGTCCTCCCTTCAAGGTCATCGGGTCCGGATTCGTCCTCGGCATCCCGGTTTCCGTCGTCATCGCGGCCGTCATCTTTGCCGCAGCCGCCCTGCTCACCCGGCGCACGGCCCTCGGGCTCCTGATCGAATCGGTCGGAATCAATCCGGAGGCGAGCAGGCAGGCCGGCGTCCGGTCGCGGGGCCTCTTGATCACCGTGTACACCTTCTCGGCATTCGCGGCCGCCATCGCCGGCCTCATCCTGACCTCGAACCAGACGGCGGCCGATGCCAACAACACCGGCCTCTTCATCGAACTGGATGCGATCCTCGCGGTGGTGATCGGAGGAACCTCCCTCGCAGGCG
Organism: Cryobacterium sp. RTC2.1; assembly: GCF_035018685.1. NCBI lineage: Bacteria > Bacillati > Actinomycetota > Actinomycetes > Micrococcales > Microbacteriaceae > Cryobacterium > Cryobacterium sp. RTC2.1. Next base: position 8,750 of record NZ_JASJXJ010000043.1, on the reverse strand, counting down.
GCCGGTACTCACTCCTCGGCACCCTCGTCGGCGCCCTCGTCATCCAGACCCTCGTCACAACGGTGTACACGGTCGGCATCCCACCCATCGCGACGATGGTCTTCAAGGCCGCGGTCGTGACGGCCGTCTGCCTGCTGCAGTCGCCGACGACGAACGCCACGTTCGGTCGCTGGCGCCGGTCTCTCGGCCGGGGACGTCCGGGCACCCGAACCGCCGAAAGGGCGTCCGTCTCATGAGCATCGACACCTCCTCCGCGCCCGTCGACGCGGGCCGCCGACTGCTCGGCCGGGTCTCGTCCGCGTTCACGAGCCCGAAGTACGGCCCCGTCCTCGTGACCCTCGTGCTGCTCATCGCCATCTTCGCGATCGGTGGCAGCCGTTATCGTGGCTTCGTTTCCGGGCCCGTGATCCTCAACCTGTTCGTCGACAACGCCTACCTGATCGTGCTGGCGGTCGGGATGACGTTCGTGATCCTGACCGGGGGCATCGACCTGTCGGTCGGGGCCGTCCTCGCCCTGTCGACCATGATCGCCGCGAGCCTGCTCCAGTCCGGCTGGTCTGCCTCGGTCGTGATCCCGCTCATCCTCGTGCTGACATCGGTGCTCGGACTCCTGGTCGGACTCATGATCCACATCTTCAAGATCCAGCCATTCATCGCGACCCTCGCCGCGATGTTCCTCGCCAGGGGACTCTGCTACGTGATCAGTAAGGACTCGATCTCGATCACCGACCCGGTCTTCGTCAGCCTCGCGCAGACCAGAATCTCGTTCGGCGGTCGCATGAGCATCACGGCGAGCGTCGTGATCGCCCTTCTTGTGGTCCTGGTCGCGTTCCTCGTGCTGCACTACTCCCGCCTGGGCCGCACCGTCTACGCGATCGGCGGCGGGGAACAGTCGGGTATGCTGATGGGACTGCCGGTGGCCAGGACCAAGGTGCTCGTCTACGTGATCAGCGGATTCTGCTCCGGCCTTGCCGGGGTGCTCTTCACCTTCTATACGCTTTCGGGATACAGCCTCACGGCGGGCGGCACCGAACTCGACGCGATCGCCGCGGTCGTGATCGGCGGGACCGTGCTCACGGGTGGGTACGGCTTCGTGCTCGGCTCTGTGCTCGGCGTGCTCGTGCTCGGCACGATCCAGACGATCATCACCTTCGAAGGCACCCTCAGCTCGTGGTGGACCCGGATCTTCATCGGCGGGCTCCTCCTCGTCTTCATCGTCCTTCAGAAGGTCCTGACGGCACGCCGTCGATAACGCGTCCGGCGAGAGCGTGTCGGCCACGGCACCCGCGCGTGAGCCAGAATAAGGGGACAGAGAGACGATGCGTTGAACACGCATCGGTGGGAGCCGATGAGCCTGGTGAGCAAGGACGATGAGAAGGCGCGCGTCGCCAACATCTTCGACGTCGCGCGGCTGGCCGGCGTCTCGCACCAGACGGTCTCCCGGGTGCTCAACGACCTTCCCAATGTGCGCCCCGCGACGCGGGAACGGGTCGAGAACGCGATCAAGCAGCTCCGCTACCGGCCGTCACCGGCTGCGCGCGCCCTCGTCACCCGCCGCTCCCGGACGATCGGCCTGATCACAACAGGAGGACCGGACTACGGACCCTCGAGCACCGTCCTGCGGTTCAACGAGGCGGCGAGGGACGCCCGGTACGCGGTGAGCATGGCGAGCATGCTCGAGTCGGACCCGGAGTCGTTGCGTTCCGCCGTTGAGCTCCTCCTGCGGCAGAACGTCGAGGCGATCGTGCTGATCGCGGCGCACCGCAGCGCCCTCGAGGCCGTCAGGGGCATCGAACTCGGGGTGCCCCTCATCGCGGTGGAGTCGAGCGGCCGCGGCGGATTCCACCGGGTCGGCGTCGACAACTATCGCGGTGCTCGGATCGCCGTCACGCACCTCGCCGAACTCGGCCACACTAATATCGTGCACCTCGCCGGACCGGCCGACTCCGTCGACGCCATCGAACGAGCCAGGGGCTGGCGTGACGAACTGGGCGACCGCGGCCTCATCGCGAGGGAACCGCTGATCGGCGACTGGTCGCCGGCGAGCGGGTTCCGCCTCGGCATGGACCTGATCGAATCCGGCTCCTATGGCGACTTCACGGCCGTGTTCGCCGGCAACGACCAGATGGCACTCGGACTCATCCACGCCCTCGTCCGCAACGGACTCGCCGTGCCGGACCGCGTGAGCGTCATCGGGTTCGACGATATCCCCGAGGCCGCGTTCTTCTCCCCGACACTGACGACCATGCGCCAGGACTTCGACGAACTCGGCCGCAACATCCTGAGCACCCTCCTCGCCGTGCTCGAGGACGAGGAGGCGCCCGACCTGCCGAGCTCGGTCCCTGAACTCGTCATCCGCGAGTCGACCGCCCCGCGCGCCTAGCCGCTCCCGGTGGCGACACGCCCGCGGTGAGTTATCCACAGAGGTGCGAATGCTGATTCTGCAGGATGTGGATAACCCGGCGATTTCCGCGGGAAAGCGGGCCTCCGAATGCGCCAGCCTGTTGACAACATCACGAATGTCGGTGGATAACTACATAATTGTAATTACCGCATGTAGTGGCCATTCCCATTGGGAGGCACTACATGTAGTATTGATCTCCAGCACAGCAACGCCGCAACACCCGTGACATCCCGCGTTTCGCAGGGCCGCATCGCACTTGCACAGTCGTACTGGCGCACTCACTTCTGAACCATTACTCTTCTGAACCACGAGAAAGGCCTTCCACATGGCAATCACGGTTTACACCAAGCCCTCCTGCGTGCAGTGCACAGCCACCTACCGGGCCCTCGACAACAAGGGCATCGAGTACGAAGTGCTCGACCTCTCCGTCGACGAGAACGCCCTCGAGGCCGTCAAGGCACTCGGCTACCTGCAGGCGCCCGTCGTCATCACCGACGAGGACCACTGGTCCGGCTTCCGCCCGGACAAGATCAACGAACTCGCCGCACGTCTCGCCTGAGCGGTCTGCGCTACAGGACTGAAGCACGCGGTTCGAGAGTGAGGCCGGCATCCAATGGCTGAGATCGTCTATTTCTCCAGCACCTCGGGGAACACCCAGAGGTTCGTGGAGAAACTGGGCCGGCCTGCCGCACGCATCCCGTTGTACGCGCGCGACGAGCCGCTCCGGGCGACGGAGCCCTATGTGCTCGTCGTGCCGACCTATGGCGGCGGCGAGGCCAGGGGAGCTGTGCCGAAGCAGGTCATCCGCTTCCTGAACGACGAGCACAACCGTTCGCTCATCCGCGGCGTTATCGGCGCGGGCAACATGAACTTCGGCACGGCATTCTGCATCGCGGGGGACATCATCGCGGCAAAGTGCAACGTGCCGCATATGTATCGATTTGAAGTATTGGGAACTCCGGATGATGTGCGCATCGTTCACGACGGATTGGAATCATTTTGGAAGCAACAGCCGTGAAAGTAGCCCCGCACGCGCAGGTCGCGCTGGCGATGGACTATCACTCCCTCAATGCCATGCTCAACCTCTATGGGCCGAACGGGGAAATCCAGTTCGACAAGGACAGGGAGGCGGCCCGGGAGTTCTTCCTGCAGCACGTCAACCAGAACACGGTGTTCTTCCACTCCCTCCGGGAACGCCTCGACTACCTGGTCGAGAAGGAATACTACGAGCAGGCCGTGCTCGACCAGTACTCCTTCGAATTCATCACGAGGCTCAACGACCTCGCGTACTCGAAGAAGTTCCGCTTCCAGACCTTCCTCGGTGCGTTCAAGTACTACACGTCGTACACGCTCAAGACCTTCGACGGCAACCGGTACCTCGAGCGTTTCGAAGACCGCGTCGTCATGACCGCACTTGGCCTCGCCCAGGGCGACGAGAAGCTCGCGACCGGCCTCGTCGAGGAGATCATCGCCGGCCGTTTCCAGCCCGCAACGCCGACGTTCCTGAACTCGGGCAAGGCGCAGCGCGGCGAACTCGTCTCCTGCTTCCTGCTCCGCATCGAAGACAACATGGAGTCGATCGCCCGCGGCATCAACTCCTCGCTCCAGCTCTCCAAGCGCGGCGGCGGCGTCGCGCTGCTGCTCAGCAACATCCGTGAGTCCGGCGCCCCGATCAAGCAGATCGAGAACCAGTCGAGCGGCATCATCCCCGTGATGAAGCTCCTCGAAGACTCCTTCAGTTACGCGAACCAGCTCGGTGCCCGCCAGGGTGCCGGCGCCGTGTACCTGCACGCGCACCACCCCGACATCATGCGCTTCCTCGACACCAAGCGTGAGAACGCCGATGAGAAGGTGCGGATCAAGACCCTGTCGCTCGGCGTCGTCATCCCCGACATCACCTTCGAGCTCGCCAAGAAGGACGAGGACATGTACCTGTTCTCGCCCTACGACGTCGAGCGCGTCTACGGTGTGCCCTTCGCCGACATCTCCGTGAGCGAGAAGTACCACGAGATGGTCGACGACCCGCGGATCAAGAAGTCCAAGATGAAGGCGCGCGACTTCTTCCAGACCCTCGCGGAGATCCAGTTCGAGTCCGGCTACCCGTACATCATGTTCGAGGACACCGTCAACGCGGCGAACCCGATCAAGGGCCGCATCAACATGTCGAACCTGTGCTCGGAGATCCTCCAGGTCAATACCCCGACCACGTACAACGAAGACCTGTCCTACGACACCATCGGCAAGGACATCTCCTGCAACCTCGGGTCGATGAACATCGCCCTGTCGATGGACTCGCCGGACTTCGGCAAGACCGTCGAAACCGCGATCCGTGGCCTCAACTCGGTCTCCGAGCAGAGCCACATCGCCTCGGTTCGTTCGATCGAAGACGGCAACGACAAGTCGCACGCGATCGGCCTCGGCCAGATGAACCTGCACGGCTACCTCGCCCGCGAGCGGGTGTACTACGGCAGCAAAGAAGCGATCGACTTCACGAACATCTACTTCTACACGGTGCTGTTCCACGCCCTCCGCGCCTCGAACACCCTCGCCATCGAACGCGGCCACGCGTTCGCCGGCTTCGAGGACTCGACGTATGCCTCCGGCGCGTTCTTCGACAAGTACACCGACCAGGCGTGGGTCCCGTCCACCGCCCGCGGCGCCGAGCTGTTCGAGAAGGCCGGGGTGCTCATCCCGACCCAGGCCGACTGGGCCGAGCTCAAGGCATCCGTCATCGAACACGGCATCTACAACCAGAACCTGCAGGCCGTGCCGCCGACCGGGTCGATCTCCTACATCAACAACTCGACCTCGTCGATCCACCCGATCGCCTCGAAGATCGAGATCCGCAAGGAAGGCAAGCTCGGCCGCGTCTACTACCCGGCCCCGTTCATGACGAACGACAACCTGGACTTCTACCAGGACGCCTACGAGATCGGTGCGGAGAAGATCATCGACACCTACGCCGCGGCAACGCAGCACGTCGACCAGGGTCTCTCGCTCACGCTCTTCTTCAAGGACACCGCGACGACCCGCGACATCAACAAGGCGCAGATCTACGCGTGGCGCAAGGGCATCAAGACCATCTACTACATCCGTCTCCGCCAGATGGCCCTCGAAGGGACCGAGGTCGACGGCTGCGTCTCGTGCATGCTCTAAGCACAGCACCCGCTTCATCTACTGTGGATGCTGTAATCACAGTGCACGCTGACTCGTCCGATACCGGCCGAAGACTGAGACAGGCCGAAAAAGGAACACGAAATGATTGACAAGCTCAAGCTCATCTCGCATGTCGATGCGATCAACTGGAACAAGATCGAAGATGAGAAAGACGTCGACGTCTGGAACCGGCTGACCAACAACTTCTGGCTGCCGGAGAAGATCCCGCTGTCGAACGACGTGCAGTCCTGGAACCAGCTCACCCCGGTCGAGCAGCAGCTCACCCTGCGCGTGTTCACCGGCCTGACCCTGCTCGACACGATCCAGGGCACCGTCGGCGCCGTCTCGCTGATCCCCGACTCGATCACCCCGCACGAAGAGGCCGTCTACACGAACATCGCGTTCATGGAGTCCGTGCACGCCAAGAGCTACTCGTCGATCTTCTCCACCCTGAGCAACACCAAGGACATCGACGAGGCGTTCCGCTGGTCGACGGAGAACGTCAACCTGCAGCGCAAGGCCTCGATCGTGATGGACTACTACCAGGGCGACGACCCGCTCAAGCGCAAGGTCGCCTCGGTGCTGCTCGAGTCGTTCCTGTTCTACTCGGGCTTCTACCTGCCGATGTGGTTCTCCAGCCGCGCCCGCCTGACCAACACGGCCGACCTCATCCGCCTGATCATCCGTGACGAAGCGGTGCACGGCTACTACATCGGCTACAAGTTCCAGAAGGGCCTCGAGGCGGCGACGCAGGAGCGTCGCGACGAGATCAAGGACTACGCGTTCAACCTCGTCTTCGAGCTCTACGAGAACGAGGTGCAGTACACCCAGGACCTCTACGACACCGTCGGCCTGACCGAGGACGTCAAGAAGTTCCTGCACTACAACGCCAACAAGGCCCTGATGAACCTCGGCTACGAGGCCATCTTCCCCAAGGAGGTGTGCGACGTGAACCCGGCGATCCTGTCCGCGCTCTCGCCGAACGCCGACGAGAACCACGACTTCTTCTCCGGGTCGGGCTCCTCGTACGTGATCGGCAAGGCCGTCAACACGGAAGACGCCGACTGGGACTTCTAGCCCTGGTGTCTTTTCGCGAATTAGTTGGCCATTTCGCGAATTAGTTGGCCATTTTCGCATATGACTTGGCCATCTTCGGCCGCAAGGCCACATTCGTTGGGCTGGCCTTTCTTCTGGAAAGGATTTCTGGATGCTGCATCCGAATGGTGAAGGGGCTCACGGTTTCGGTGCAGCTGGTGAACGTATCTTGAAACGCGTGCCGCCGTTCGAGCTTTGTCCGGGTTGGCCGGACCAGGCGTCATCTGATCTGGCTGCCGAGTCAATGCGTCAGCTCGCGTTGAACGTTCGGCGTGCAATTGGCGGACGTAGCATCAGGTCCGTTGCCGCGGAGTGTGGGCTAAGCCACGTTACGGTACTGAACATCCTGAATGGAAAGAGCTGGCCCGATGTTTGGACAGTGGCACACCTAGAGAACGGCCTGAAGATCGGACTCTGGCCTTCGTTTTCAGGTCGGTAGTCCGCGATACGTAGTGGCCAGCAGATTAACTGTGACGGTCCACTGCGGCTATGACCGAGGCGTGCAAGGCGAGACGCTCGTGCTGTCCATGAGCGGTTCTTTAGACGGGTCCTTCCGTTGACTTGCATGTTTGGACCCGCGCAGGCCTGTGTCGAAGGCGTCGATGCATGGCTGGTCCATTGTCTATCCGCATTGGATTTAAGATTGGTGACGGCTGCGTCAAGCGCCTTGCGCCGATTCGAAAATCGAGTCGTACTTGATTTCTCTTGTATCAGACGCAGATCTTTCGGGTGACTTACCAAACCGCGGGTTCAATACGGAGATCCAAATGACCGATGACATTCTGGCCGTCCAATCGAAATTATGGGCAATTGCGGATGACCTGCGCGCCAATTCCAATCTGAGCCAGGCAAATTATAAGACGCCGGTTCTTGGCGTAATCTTCCTACGTCACGCCGAGCAGCGCTTTGCGGAAGCGGAAGCTGAGCTTGTCGACCAGTCGACGAGCCGTCGAAAAATTGGCAAGGCCAACTTTCAATCCAGGGGTGTGCTGTTCTTGCGTCCAGAGGCACGCTTCGGCTATCTCAAGTTGCTTCCTGAAGGCGAAGACTTGGGAAAAGCGTTGAATGATGCCATGCGCGCGATTGAGGCGGAAAACGAGGAACTTCGCGGGGTCCTTCCGCTGAACTATGCGACGCTTGGCAACGAAATCCTTATAGGCCTTCTTCGACAGGTTGATGAGCTCATGAAGGGTTTGTCGGGCGATGCGTACGGCAAGGTGTACGAGTACTTCCTTGCGAAGTTCGCGATGGGCGAGGGCCAGCGCGGCGGCCAATTCTTTACTCCTACCCCTCTCGTCCGGCTCATCGTCGAAATCATCGAACCGCACGCAGGCCGAATTCTCGACCCAGCGTCCGGGTCCGGCGGGATGTTCGTTCAGAGTGCAAAGTTCGTAGATCGCCACCGCCAAGCCAAGAACGAGTTTCTTTCGATTTATGGACAAGAGAAAGAGTCCGACAGCATCCAGCTCGCCAAGATGAATCTTGCAGTCAATGGTTTGGCCGGTGAGATCGCTCAAGCAAATAGCTTCTACGAAGATCCGCACAAGATGGTTGGAGCATTCGATTTCGTAATGGCCAATCCGCCATTCAATGTGAGTGGCGTCGACAAGTCGAAGATTGCCAATGATCCTCGATTCCCGTTTGGCCTGCCGACTTCGGGAAACGCAAACTATCTCTGGGTGCAAATGTTCTACTCCGCACTCAACGCGTCAGGTCGCGCTGGGTTTGTCATGCCCAATTCGGCTGGAGATGCGCGCGGCTCAGAACTCGAATTGCGTCGGAAGGTCATCGCGTCCGGTGCCGTGGACGTCATTGTGAGTGTCTCTTCGAATTTCTTCCTCACGGTTACTCTTCCGTGCACCCTCTGGTTCCTTGATCGCGGAAAGGAGCGAGACGCATCGAAGTCCAGACGAGTGTTATTTATCGACGCCCGGCAGGTCTTCATTCAACTTGATAGGGCACATCGCACTTTCAGCGAAGAACAACTCGACTTCTTAGCGAATATTGTGCGTCTGTACGGTCACGTCCCGCTGAGTGGTGGAGTTTCTCAACACCATGCGGGTCAGTTGTTCTAGCTTAGGCGGCGGCGAGTTCG
>NZ_JASJXJ010000042.1:0-25361 GCF_035018685.1 Cryobacterium sp. RTC2.1 | reverse complement strand
ATCACCTTCAACGGCCGACTCTCCATCCGCGACAACTAAAAATCAAACCCAGTTACACCGAAAACTTGACAGACCCCCACGCACGAAATTTCTCTGCGGGAGCCACGGGATTGCCGCACACATAGGTGAAGGAGGATTGAAATTAATGACTTGAGACGGCGTGAGAACAGTAGACACGAATTGCCACAAGGACACGGGACCGAATCCTATAGACAGATTTGCGACTATAGCTGCTGCCGTAGCATCGCAGTCGCCGCTCCAAAATGGTACTACGATCAGGCGTATTGCAAGGGCGATGTACAAGAATGGGTGGGAAGACTTGTGACCCTAAATCGGTGGAATAGACAAATTGTCATCGGTGCACTGTCGGTGGGGGCGTTATTGCTACTGTCGGGGTGCGCGGTGGTAGCCCCGGTAGTACCGGGCCCGACGATCGCCGCGATGCAGGATGCCGAACGTGACAGCCTCAATGCCGCGAGCTTGGCGCAAAGTTGGACAGACATCGTTTCACAATTTCCAGACGCCAAGAAGCCAGACCCAAGTGTCGTGAGGGTTCGCTATGTGACTCTGGATGACATGCCGGCCGTGAACGCAAAGTGTTTGACTGAACAGGGATTTCCTTCAACGGTCGATGCTGGCGGGGTGTCAACGCAAACGAGCGCTGGCCAAGAAGAAGCCATAATGTTGGCTCGCTACGTATGTGATATCGAGTATCCGCTTGACCCCAAATTCAACAAGCCATTCAACAAGTCTCAGCTGGACTATCTCTATGACTACGATGTGAACACGCTTAAGCCGTGTTTGGAAAAGGCGGGATACTCGATCCCGGAACCTCCCAGTCTTCAGTCATTCGAGGACAATTACGCCACGAGTGGGGCCTGGACTCCTTACCTTGGAGTAACACCTTCAGGTGACGGTTGGGCTGAGATAAATAAGACCTGTCCGCAAACGCCCGCGGGAATATACGGCTGAATGGCTCCAATTGAATTTCGAGCGTAGTGCTCCAGTCGAACAGTCGGACGTATCAAGAACCTCGGCAGCCGGGAAACTCGATCCGGCCGCCGGAATTAAAACGCGGTGGCCGACGTTATTTTCAGTAGGTCCATGCTCGTACCCTGAAATTAGGGGTTGTTGGTATCACCACGCTTCGCCTGGGAGGAACACAATGTCGACGTTGCTAAGGGAACTCAGCTTCAGTGAGCAGACAAACATATTGCGTGAACGAGCAAAGACTCTCGCGGAACTTGTGAAGAACACCCCAAATCTCCCTATTGAAACCCTGTTGGAATCTGCGGCATCAGCTCACAGCGTGGCTCCTTCCCAGATGATGTATGCCTTGAGCTTTGCGGACGTGAAGAATCTTGTAGAGATTGACTATGACGCAGGAACCGTGAGTCTTGTCGCGGCGAAGGTCATTGCGTCCCGCCGCGCGGCCTAGGCTGCTTCCGATGGTCAGGGAATGCGGCCCGGCTATCTAGCCGGCCCTCGCTTTCACTAGCAGATAGGCGCACCACGGAGCAGTCGCTACGGACGTCCTTCGGGTGCAACCTTTCTAAGGGACGATTGCAGGTTGCCCGGACAGCAGCAGCACATCGATGCGGCTAAAGCGGCGATACTGGAGCTCTCTCTCAGATCTCGTTCAACGACCGCGAGCCAAGACCTGCTCCAGGTACTTCTCGTCCGGGCCGCATCGTTCCGCGCACAAAGACGCACCGCAACGTCGATGAGCCCAGCCCTCATGCCTACTATTCCCGACGCTGAGCAGATCCTATGACAGCGCGCCGATTTGCTAGACCGAGATGAAGAAGAGCGGGACCGGCGAGCCTCATTCAGCTCGCCGGTCCCGCTCTGTAATATTCACTTGTCGTCCGGGATCCCGGACTAAATTCTTGTCACCCCAGCGTCAGCACCTCTTGCCGAGGTGGGCCTGAGGCGGAGGGCTTTTTGGGTGGTGCAGAGACTAGACGAGCGCGCCGACGGACTTGGCGAGCGCCGACTTCTTGTTTGCGGCCTGGTTGCGGTGGATGACACCCTTGCTGACGGCCTTGTCGAGCTTCTTCGACGCAATCGCGAGGCTGGCGACAGCCTTGTCCTTGTCGCCGGAGGTGACAGCGAGGCGCGCAGCGCGAACAGCGGTCTTGAACTCGCTCTTGACCGCCTTGTTGCGCTCCTGGGCCTTCTTGTTGGTGCCAATTCGCTTGATCTGCGACTTGATATTTGCCACGTTTATACGCTTTCGTTAGGTTCTTGTTCGGATGGGCCGCGTGGCGGTAGAGGGCGCCGTACGGCAAAATCGTGGTGGGGTGGGACCCAACACGCAAGCCAACAGGCAACGATACCAGTTAATCGGTCCGGCCGATAATCGGGTCGGCTACTCGGTCTCCCCGGCCGAACCGCGTTCGATCTGCCGCAGCGGAGACGGCGAAATCGGCGGCGGGCCTGAGCTATGGGAGAATTACCGGATCATGTCACCCAGACCCCTCACGGCGTTCCTGCCGGCCGCAACACCGCCGGCATTCATCCGTAACTTCTGCATCATCGCGCACATCGACCACGGCAAGTCCACCCTCGCCGACCGGATGCTGCAGATCACCGGCGTCGTCGACGACCGCCTGATGCGGGCCCAGTACCTCGACCGCATGGACATCGAACGCGAACGCGGCATCACGATCAAGAGCCAGGCCGTGCGGATGCCCTGGGAACTCGACGGCCAGGCCTACGCGCTCAACATGATCGACACCCCCGGTCACGTCGACTTCACCTACGAGGTCTCCCGGAGCCTCGCGGCCTGCGAGGGCGCCATCCTGCTCGTCGACGCGGCCCAGGGCATCGAAGCCCAGACCCTCGCGAACCTCTACCTGGCCCTCGAGAACGACCTCACGATCATCCCGGTGCTCAACAAGATCGACCTGCCCGCCGCAGATCCAGACAAGTACGCGAAGGAACTCGCGAGCCTCATCGGCGGCAAGCCGGAGGACGTGCTGCGCGTTTCCGGCAAGACCGGAATCGGCGTCGCCGAACTGCTCGACCGCGCGATGATCTTCGACTCGGTCTACGACAGCTACCGCGGCGTCGTCACCTACGTCCGTATGATCGACGGCAAGCTCAGCCCGCGCGAGAAGATCCAGATGATGTCCACCCGGGCGACGCACGAGATCCTCGAGATCGGCGTGACAAGCCCCGAACCGACCCCGAGCAAGGGTCTCGGCGTCGGCGAGGTCGGCTACCTGATCACCGGTGTGAAGGACGTCCGCCAGTCCAAGGTCGGCGACACCGTCACGACCGCGCTGCGCCCGGCAACCGTCGCCCTCCCCGGCTACACGGAGCCCAAGCCGATGGTGTTCTCCGGCCTCTACCCGATCGACGGCAGCGACTACCCCGCTCTCCGTGAAGCACTCGACAAGCTCAAGCTCTCCGACGCGTCCCTCGTCTACGAGCCGGAGACATCCGTCGCCCTCGGCTTCGGGTTCCGCTGCGGGTTCCTCGGGCTGCTGCACCTCGAGATCATCACCGAGCGCCTCGACCGCGAGTTCAACCTCGACCTGATCACGACGGCCCCGAGCGTGATCTACGAGGTCTCGACCGACGACAAGAAGTCCGTCACCGTGACGAACCCGAGCGAGTTCCCTGACGGCAAGATCGCCAAGGTCGAGGAACCGATCGTCAAGGCCGCGATCCTCGCGCCCAAGGATTACGTCGGCGTCATCATGGAACTCTGCCAGGGCCGCCGCGGCACCCTGCTCGGCATGGAATACCTCGGTGAGGACCGGGTCGAGATCCGCTACACGATGCCGCTCGGCGAGATCGTCTTCGACTTCTTCGACCAGCTGAAGAGCAAGACCGCCGGGTACGCCTCGCTCGACTACGAACCGATCGGCTCGCAGGAGGCAGACCTGGTCAAGGTCGACATCCTGCTGCAGGGCGAGCAGGTGGACGCGTTCAGCGCCATCGTGCACCGCGACAAGGCATACGACTACGGCGTGCTGATGACCGGGCGGCTGCGGAAACTCATCCCACGGCAGCAGTTCGACGTTCCGATCCAGGCCGCGATCGGAGCCCGCATCATTGCCCGCGAATCGATCAGCGCCATCCGCAAGGACGTCCTCGCCAAGTGCTACGGCGGCGACATCTCCCGCAAGCGCAAGCTGCTCGAGAAGCAGAAAGAGGGCAAGAAGCGCATGAAGATGGTCGGCCGCGTCGAGGTGCCGCAGGAGGCCTTCATCGCCGCGCTCTCGGGGGACGAGCCGGCCAAGAAAGAGAAGAAGTAGGCGGATGCGGCGTTCCACCTTCACCGACGCGGCCGTGACCTATGCGGCGATCGGCGGCACCCTCGCCCCCGATCTGCTCCGGTACCCGCCGCGCGGTTACCGGCCGCTCGAACGCACCGTTCGCCTCGGCAGCGGTGAAGAGCGGTTCCGGACCGCTGCCGCGCTCCTGATGACCTGGGGCGTGCAGCTCGGCAGTGGCATGACCGTCACCGACCTCCAGCAGAGCACCGGCGTCCAGTACTCCGGGATCGTGTTCAACGCCGACGGCACCCCCTCGGTGAACCAGGAGCACCCGGTCGACGAGGCGACGTTCGCCGACGACGGCACCCCGTACATCGTCAACGGCATGTCCGCGCGCCTCTCGGTGGCAGTGGGCCCGTTCACCGTCGACTCGCCCGTACGTGTCGTCTACGTCATCGACGAGACGGACCGCATCGGTTTCGGCTACGGCACCCTTGACGGCCACCCCGCGAGCGGCGAGGAGGCGTTCATCGTCGACCGACAGGCCGATGACTCCGTCTGGCTGACGATCCGGGCCTTCTCACGTCCGAGCACCTGGTACTACCGGCTCGCCTGGCCGATCGTCCGCATGCAGCAGGCCAAGTACACCGCCCGCTACCTGCGCGCCCTGCACCCGGTCGGCGCGGTCTGACGATGGGCAGCGCCCTTCCCCTCGGCGATCCGGCACCGCGCGACGGCCTGCTCCCGGCATCCGCCGCCGTCGGGGCATCCGAGCGCGACTTCGGCGTGTACCTGCATGTGCCGTTCTGCCGGGTGCGCTGCGGCTACTGCGACTTCAACACCTACACCGCGACCGAGCTGCGCGGAGCGTCCCAGCACGACTACGCGGGCCAGGCCGTCGCCGAGGTCGAGTCCGCAGGGCGCATCCTCCGCGACTCCGGGGTTCCGGACCGGGAAGCCGCGACGGTGTTCTTCGGCGGCGGCACCCCCACACTCCTGCCCGCTGTGGACCTGGTCCGGATGCTCGACTCCGTCCGCGACACCTGGGGCCTCGCGGACGGCGCCGAGGTGACCACGGAAGCCAACCCGGACTCCGTCGACGCCGCCTACCTCGACACTCTCGCCGCCGCAGGCTTCACCAGGGTCTCCTTCGGCATGCAGTCCGCCGTGCCCCGGGTGCTCGCGACCCTCGAGCGCACCCACGACCCGGAGCGCATCCCGCTCGTCACCGGGTGGGCCCGCGATGCCGGGCTCGACGTCAGTCTCGACCTCATCTACGGCACGCCGGGGGAGACCCGTGCCGACTGGCGCGCGAGCCTCGAGCAGGCCATCGGCCTGTCCCCGAACCACATCAGCGCGTATTCGCTCATCGTCGAGGACGGCACGAAGCTCGCAAGGCAGATCCGCCGAGGCGAACTCGCCCCCGTCGACGAGGACACCCAGGCCGAGTTCTACGAACTCGCCGACGAACTCCTCGACGCGGCCGGCTACGGCTGGTACGAGGTCAGCAACTGGGCGACGGATGCCGCGCACCGGTCCAGGCACAACCTCGCATACTGGCGCAGCCAGGACTGGTGGGGGGTCGGACCCGGTGCGCACAGCCACGTCGGCGGCGTGCGGTGGTGGAACGTCAAGCACCCCTCCGCATACGCCGACCGGATCCTCGCCGGGGACTCACCTGCCGCAGGGCGCGAGACCCTCGACGACACGACCCGCGAGGTGGAGCGGGTCCTCCTGCTCACCCGCATCCGGGAGGGCATCCGGATCGACTCGCTCTCGCCGCTCGGTCGCCGCGAGGTCGCCGGTCTCATCGCCGATGAACTCGTCAACGCGAAAGCCGCCCTCTCCGGGACGGTCGAACTGACCAGGAGAGGACGGCTTCTCGCGGACGCCGTCGTACGGCGGCTTCTCGCGGATTAAGGTGCTGCGGTCTAGCTGACGAACTTGATGGTGAGCGGGTAGGTGTAGTACTCGCCCTTGTTGGCCGCGAGGGCCGCGATGATGCTGAAGACGACGCTCAAGACCCAGACGGCGGGCAGCAGCAGGAACCCGACCAGCGCCAGCGTCAGCACTCCGCTGACCACATAGGCGATGGCCAGGGTGATCTGGAAGTTGAGCGCCGTCGCCGCGTGCGCGCGGATGAACGGGCCGCGGTCCTTGAGCACGAGGTAACCGATGAGCGCGGGCACGAACTCGAAGAGGATTCCGCCCACGTGGATCAGGGTGGCCCACAAGCGTTCGTCCGACGGGTTCATCGGCGTAACGGGCTGGTAGGAATTGGCGGGGGGTGGTGTGGACATTCGGGCTCCTTGTACGCGTTATCTGGTTGTGCTGGTCCCGCGAGATACTCCGGGTGGTGTGAGGTTCCGCCGGTCGCCGCGCTACTTGATGAGACGCAGGGCGAAGGGGTAGCGGTAGGCCTGGCCGTCCTTCGCCTTCAGGAACCCGAGGATCGAGAAGATGATCGCCACGACCCAGGCGGCGAAGATGATCAGGGCACCGACGAACGGGAGGATCGAGCCGATCACGTAGAGGATGGCGATCGTGATCTGGAAGTTCAGGGCTTCCTTGCCTTCCTGGGCGGTGAAGCGACCGCGATCCTTGAACACGAGCCAGATGATCAGGGAGGGGAGCGGGCCGATGATGCCGCCGAGGTGCGCGAAGGACGCCCACTGGCGGTCCTCGGTCTCGGTGAGGGGAGCAGCGGCAACGGGTGTGGGTGCTGCCGGCTGGTATGGCTGCTGCGGGGGGCGCTGGCCCAGGTTCGGATCTTCGCCGTTGTTACCGGTTGAATTGCTCATCATCGTGCCTTTCCGTGCGGATGGAGGACCGTTACAAGACTCAAGGTACTGCGCCCAATCATCCGCTAGCAATGGGGGTGTCCCCGTGTGTCGCGATATGATTGGCAGTCAAACGCCGTGAGTGCCAAAGTCGCCGGCACCCAGTCACCCGGAAAGGAGGCGATTCAGTCATGGTTTCGGATCGCAGCCTCGAAGTTCTGCGGGTCATTGTTCAAGACTACGTCGCCTCGCGCGAGCCCGTCGGGTCAAAAACCATCGTTGACCGGCATTCCTTCGGAGTGTCGGCGGCGACCATTCGCAATGACATGGCTCTCCTCGAGGAGGAGGAGCTCATCATCGCCCCGCACACCTCCTCAGGGCGGATCCCGACCGACAAGGGGTACCGGCTCTTCGTCGATCACCTCGCCGATCTGCGCCCGCTCTCCGCAGCGCAGCGCCAGGCCATCGAGACGTTCCTCGGGCAGTCCGCAGACCTCGACGAGGTTCTCGCCCGCAGCGTCCGGTTGCTCTCCCAGCTCACCCACCAGGTCGCGCTCGTGCAGTACCCCTCGCTGTCTCGTGCGAGGGTGCGCCACATCGAGCTCGTGGCGCTCTCGGAGACCCGGCTCCTGTCCGTGCTGATCACGGATGCCGGCCGGGTCGAGCAACGCGTGATCGAGCTGCCCCGGCCGCTCGAGGAGCAGCTGCTGGTCCGCCTCCGCGCCCGCCTCAACGCCGCCGTGGTCGGCCTCAGCATGAGCGCAGCAGCGATCGCGCTCACGGATGCCGCCGACCTGGCCGGCGAGCAACCGGACGTTGTCTCCCTGGTCACCCTCACCCTTCGCGACCAGGTCGGTGCGAACCGGCAGGAGCGGCTGGTGATGGCCGGCGCCGCGAACCTCGTGCGCACGGAGGAAGACTTCACCGGGAGCATCTATCCGGTGCTCGAGGCCATCGAGGAGCAGGTCGTCCTGCTGCGCCTCTTCGGCGAGATGGCGACAGACCAGCATGGGGTGTCGGTGAGTATCGGCAGGGAGAACGCGCCATTCGGACTCTCCGAGACCAGCGTGCTGACCAGCGGCTACAGCTCGCAGGGTGGAGACCTTGCCCGCCTCGGCGTCCTGGGCCCCACCCGGATGGACTACTCGAACAACATGGCGGCCGTCCGTGCCGTCGCCCGCTACCTGTCCCGCCTGCTCGAATAGGCGAGTCCCTCGACCAGCCCCCACGCCGCACACCTACGAAAACAGACCTAGGAGAGCCAGCTTTGGCTGACCATTACGAAGTACTCGGCGTCGCACGCGATGCCTCCACCGACGAAATCAAGAAGGCGTACCGTCGCCTCGCCCGCCAGCTCCACCCCGACGTGAACCCCGGCGCGGATGCGTCTGAGCGGTTCAAGCACGTCACCCACGCCTACGACGTGCTGAGCGACCCGAAGCAGCGCGACAACTACGACCACGGCGGCAACGGCCGTACGGGCGGAAACGCCGGGTTCGACGGCAACTTCGGCAACTTCGGCGACATCTTCGAGACCTTCTTCGGAGGGGGCGGCGGCAGCCGTGGACCGAGGTCTCGCCGCGAACGCGGCCAGGACGCCCTGATCAGGGTCGAACTCGACCTCGACGAGATCATTTTCGGAACCCACCGCGACCTCGAGGTCGACACGGCCATCGTCTGCGCGACCTGCAGCGGAACCTGCTGCCAGCCGGGGACCGCCCCTGTCACGTGCGACATCTGCCACGGCACCGGCAACATCCAGCGCGCCGTGCGCTCCCTGCTGGGCAATGTGATGACCTCGAGCCCCTGCGGCTCCTGCCGCGGTTTCGGCACGATCATCGCAACCCCGTGCGTGACCTGCCAGGGCCAGGGCCGTGTCCGCGCCCGCCGCACTGTTCCGGTCGACATCCCCGCCGGCGTCGACACGGGCCTGCGCCTGCAGATGCCCGGGAGCGGAGAGGCCGGACCTGCCGGCGGCCCCAACGGCGACCTGTACCTCGAAATGAAGGTCCGCCACCACGACGTGTTCAGCCGCGACGGTGACGACCTGCTCTGCACCCTCGACGTGCCCATGACGGATGCGATCCTCGGCACGACCACGACGGTCAAGGCCCTCGACGGCGACATCACCGTCGAGATCCGTGCCGGAGTGCAGGGCTCCGAAGTCATCACGGTCAAGGACCGCGGAGTCTCGCGCCTCCGCGGCAATGGCCGCGGCGACCTCAAGGTCGGGATCCACGTCGTGACGCCGACCAAGCTCGACCACAAGGAGAGGGAACTGATCGAACAGTTCGCCGCGAAGCACAAGTCCCCGGCTCCCGCGCTCAGTGCGGTGCAGCAGGGACTCTTCGCGAAGCTCCGCGACCGGTTCCGCGTCTAACCGGATGGCGCACTTCTTCATCGACGAGTCCCTCCGCGCGGAGGACTGCCCCGTCGGAGCCGTCGCGACCATCACCGGTGCCGAGGCCAGGCACGCGGTCACCGTGAGCCGGGTCCGGCCGGGGGAGCACCTGCTCGCCGGGAACGGGTCCGGCCTGCTCCTGGAGACGACCGTCGAGGAAGCGGAGACCGGACGGCTGGTCCTGCGGGTCGACAGCGCGCGGAACATCGCGAGGCCGAGCCCGCGCATCCGCCTTGTTCAGGCACTCGCCAAGGGCGACCGCGACGAGATGGCGGTGCAGGCCGCGACCGAACTCGGCGTCGACGGCGTCGTTCCGTGGGCGGCCGCCCGCTCGGTGACGCGCTGGGAGGGCCAGAAGGTCGCCAAGGGACGGGAGCGTTGGCGCGCCATCGTACGCGAGGCGTCCAAGCAATCGATCCGGCCCTGGCTTCCCGAGGTCGCAGACCTCACGAGCACCAAACAACTCGCCGTGCTGGCGCGGGGCACGCGGATGCTGCTCCTCGAGCCCACCGCCGACATCCGGCTGACCCGGTTGCCGTCGATTGACGACGCGGCCGACGCGGCCGATTCCCAGGCAACCGCGGCGCGGGACATCGTGCTCGTCGTCGGTCCGGAGGGTGGCATCGCCGCCTCGGAACTCGAGATGCTCGAAGCCGCCGGGGCCGTGCGGGTGCGCCTCGGCGACACCGTGCTGCGCACGTCGACGGCCGGGCCCGCCGCCCTCGCCGTGCTCAACGCCGCCCTCGACCGGTGGTGACCCCCGGCAGGTTAAGATAGGACCATGTCAGAAACCGGCGCAGAACCCTCCGTCTTCAGCCGCATCGTCGCGCGCGACATCCCCGCGACCATCGTCGCCGAGACCGAACGCATCATCGCATTCGTCGACATCAACCCGCAGGCCCCCGTGCACATCGTCGTCACGACCAAGACGGAGGCGTACCGCAACGTCGTCGAACTCGCCGCCGGCGACCCCGGACTCCTTGCCGAGCTCGTCGCCGTCGCCGGGCGGGTCGCCACCGAGCTTTCCGACGGCCAGTTCCGCCTCGTCTTCAATACCGGCGCCGCCGCCGGACAAACCGTGTTCCACGTCCACGCCCACGTGCTCGCCCTGAAACCGTCGGAGGACGGGGCGACCGGCTCGCTCGGGGAGGGAACACTTGGTTCCGTCTGAGCTGTCTGAGCCGTCAGAGAAGTCCGTGCCGTCCCTGCCCTCCGGTGCGCTCCCGTCCGAAACGACGGTCGAGACCCGGATCCTCATCGACGGGGTCGCCATGGTGCGCCTCCTCGGCGCGCAGGACCGGCTGCTCGGCGCGATCGAGAAGGAACACCCCGCGGTCAGCGTGCACGTCCGCGGCAACGAGATGACGCTCTCCGGTGAGCCGAGCCAGGTCGCCGCCGCCCGCCGTCTGATCGAAGAATTGCTCGTGATGATCCGCGAGGGCCGTGACCTCGCGCCGGCCGAGGTCGAGTCGAGCGCCCGCATGCTCGGCGAGGACAGCACCTCGAGCCCCTCCGTTCGCCTCGGGCCGCCGATCCTCACCTCACGGGGCAAGAGCATCCGCGCGAAGACGATCGGCCAGAAGGAATACGTCGATGCCATCGACACCGACACGATCGTTTTCGGGATCGGCCCCGCCGGAACCGGCAAGACCTACCTCGCGATGGCGAAGGCTGTCCAGGCCCTGCAGCGCAAGGAGGTCGACCGGATCATCCTCACCCGTCCGGCCGTCGAAGCGGGGGAACGCCTCGGCTTCCTGCCCGGCACCCTGACCGACAAGATCGACCCCTACCTGCGTCCGCTCTACGACGCGCTCGGCGAGATGATGGAGCCGGAACTCCTGCCGAAACTGCTCGCGGCCGGCACGATCGAGGTCGCCCCGCTCGCCTACATGCGCGGCCGCACCCTGAACAACTCCTTCGTCGTCCTCGACGAGGCGCAGAACACCACGCCGGAACAGATGAAGATGTTCCTCACCCGGCTCGGCTTCGGGTCGAAGATGGTCGTCACCGGCGACGTCACCCAGATCGACCTGCCCGCAGGCACGAGCGGGCTGCGCCTGGTGACCCGGGTGCTCGACACGGTCGACGACATCCGCTTCGTGCGCCTGACGAGCGCGGATGTCGTACGCCATTCCCTCGTCGGCAGGATCGTCGACGCGTGGACCGAATACGACGCACTCAGGCAGGCGCAGCGCATCGAAAGCGAACAGGCCCACGAGTTCGTCAAGCGCGGCCCAGAACGACCCGGCGGCATCCGCGACCGCTTTCCGAAACGGAGACCCTCATGAGCATTGAAATCAACAACGAATCCGACATCCCGGTCGACGAGGTCGCGCTCCAGCGCCTCGCGGCCTTCGCCCTCGACACCATGCACGTGCACGCCGACGCCGATCTCGCGATCCTCCTCGTCGACGAGGGCGCGATGGAGCAGTTGCACGTGCAGTGGATGGATGAACCGGGGCCCACCGATGTCCTGAGTTTCCCGATGGACGAACTCAGGCCGGGCACAGAAGACGCCGAAACACCGGCCGGCCTCCTCGGTGACATCGTGCTCTGCCCGCAGGTCGCCCAGGGCCAGGCCGAGACGGCCGGGCACTCGACCCTTGACGAGCTCCTCTTGCTGACCGCGCACGGGATCCTGCACCTTCTCGGCTTCGACCACGCGGAGCCCGACGAGGAGAAGGAAATGTTCGGGATCCAGCGCGACATCCTGATCGGCTTCGCCATGCAGGAACGCCGCCGCGCGCGATGAGCATCGGGTGGTTTCTCGTGGCGGCCATCGTCCTGGTCGCCTTCGGCGGCCTGATGGCCGCCGTCGATTCCGCCATCCTCGCCCTCTCCCGCGTCGACATCGCCGAGCTCGCCGAGACCCACCGGGCGAAACGGTCCCTCCGCGCGATCTCCGCAGACACCGGCGCCCACCTCAATGCGATCAGCTTCATGCGGATCATCGCAGAGACGACCTCCGCGGTGCTCGTGACCCTCGTCTTCGCCACCACGATCGAGCAGCTCTGGCTCGCCCTCGTGCTGTCCGCGGCCCTGATGACGGCCGTGTCGTTCGTTCTCGTGGGCGCGAGTCCGCGCAGCGTCGGCAGGGCGCACCCGGACGGGTTGCTGGCCGGGACCGCGCCGCTCGTGCACTTCCTGCGCGTACTGCTCGGGCCGATCGCGAACGCCCTCGTCGCCCTCGGCAACCGGGTCACCCCGGGGCGCACCCGGCTCGCGACCTTCACCTCGGAAGACCAGCTGCTCAGCATGGTCGACGAGGCCACCGAGCTCGACGTCCTCGAGGAGGACGACCGGGAACTCATCCACTCGATCTTCGAGTTCAACGACACCGTCGTCCGCGAGGTCATGATCCCGCGCACCGACATGGTGACGATGGAGGTCGATGCCTCCCTCGGCGAGGCGATGGGCCTCTTCCTGAGCAAGGGCTTCTCCCGAGTGCCCGTCATCGACGGCGAAGTCGACGATGTCACGGGCATCGTGTACCTCCGCGACGTCGCCCGGCTCGTCTACGAGCGACCGCCGAACATCGAGAGCCTCACCGTCGGCGACCTCGCCCGGCCCGCCGTGTTCGTCCCCGAGTCGAAGAAGGCCGACGAGCTCCTCCGGCAGATGCAGCTCGAGTCTAACCACCTCGCGATGGTCGTCGACGAGTATGGTGGCATAGCGGGCCTGGTCACGCTTGAAGACCTGATCGAAGAACTCGTCGGCGACATTTCCGACGAGTACGACCGTGATGTCGTCGAGGTCGAAGACCTCGGCCACGGCCGGTTCCGGGTCAGCGCCCGGCTCCCGGTCGATGAACTCGGCGAACTGTTCGACCTCGAACTCGACGACGACGAGGTCGATTCGGTCGGCGGACTGCTGGCCAAGGCCCTCGGACGACTGCCCGTTGCCGGGTCGGTCGCACGAACGAGCGGGCTGGTCCTCACCGCGGAACGCACCGAGGGCCGCCGCAAACGGATCAGCACAGTGCTGGTCCAACGAGACGAAGCGCTGATCGAAGTGCAGACCGCATTCCTCGGAGTGACGGACGATGAGGGAGTAAACGGCCATGACCACAGAAAATGAATTCCGGGCGGGGTTCGTGTCGTTCGTCGGCCGACCCAACGTCGGCAAGTCGACCCTCACCAATGCCCTGGTCGGTGAGAAGGTCGCCATCACCTCGTCGAAGCCGCAGACGACCCGGCGGGCCATCCGCGGGATCGTGCACCAGAAGGACGGCCAGCTGATCCTCGTCGACACGCCGGGCATCCACAAGCCGCGGACCCTGCTCGGCGAGCGACTCAACAGCCTCGTCCAGTCCACCCTCGCCGGTGTCGACGTGGTGGGCCTGTGCATCCCCGCCAACGAGCCGATCGGCCCGGGGGACCGCTTCATCAACGAGCAGCTCGACAACTTCCCGCGCGCCCGCAAGGTCGCGATCGTGACCAAGATCGACCTCTCCTCGAAGACGAGCGTCGCGAACCAGCTGCTCGCGGTGTCCGCACTCCGGGACTGGGAAGCGATCGTCCCGATCTCGTCGACGAGCCGCATCCAGCTCGACATCCTCGCCGCCGAGCTCCTGCGCCTCCTGCCGCTCTCCGACGCCCCGCTCTACCCCGCGGATGCCGTCACGGACGAAAGCCTCGAATCGCGCATCTCCGAGTACATCCGTGAGGCGGCGCTCGAGGGCGTCACCGACGAACTGCCGCACTCCATCGCCGTGACGATCGACGACATCATCGAACGCGACGACCAGGAACTCGTCGAGGTCTACGCCAACCTCTTCGTCGAGCGGGACAGCCAGAAAGGCATCATCATCGGCAAGTCAGGCAGCCGGCTCAAGGACGTCGGGGTGCGGGCGCGCAAGCAGATCGAACCCCTCGTCGGCAAGCGGGTCTTCCTGTCCCTCCGGGTCAAGGTCGCCAAGGAATGGCAGCGCGACCCGAAGCAGCTCGGTCGCCTCGGGTTCTAGGGGTTCGTCGCCCTGAACCTTTGCTGGGGACGGGCAGGCCTGCCAGCATCCTTCCCTGAGCTATTGCTCAGAACCCGCGATTTGGCGGGAAGGCCATCCCTCGGAGTGTGAGGGTAGGGAGGGAGGAAACCGAAATGGCCGCATTGCTTGACACCAGCATCGTTGCTGGGCCCGTCGTCGTGGTCCTCTACGTTCTTGCCGGACTCGCCGTCCTCCTCGTGCTCGTCCGCCGGTACAGCGGAATCGTCTTCTTCCGTGTCGCCGCGAGTCTCTCAGCAGGGGCGCTCTTCGGCTGGGTGCTCGCCTGGCTGACGAGCGATGTCTGGGACCTGTTCGGTGTGTCGCTGTCGATGGTGACCCGCGGCTGGGTCGTGGCCGTCTTCGCCGGGATCGGTCTCGCGATCAACAGCCTGACCGGCCGTGGCTGGCGGCGGGGCGTCGCGATCGCCCTGATTCCGCTCTGCCTCCTCGCCGCCGCGGCCGGCATCAACGCCGACTTCGGGCAGTACACCACGGTGCGCGCGGCACTCGGAGTTCCGCTCTACGGAGCACTCGACGTGGGCGCGACCGCCGCAACGGCGAGCAGCGTGGGGGAGACCGCGGGCAGCATCGGCACCGTCACGATTCCGGCAACCGTATCCGGCTTCGACGCCCGCCCGGCCATCGTGTACCTGCCGGCCGCCGCCCGCACGGCACATCCTCCCGTGCTCCCCGTCGTCGTGATGCTCTCCGGCCAGCCGGGAACACCGGCAGACGTCTTCACCGCAGGGAAACTCGACGCGATCCTCGACACGTACGCCGCCGCCCACGCCGGCCAGACGCCCATCGTCGTCGTCCCTGACCAGTTGGGGGCAGCGGACCGCAACCCCATGTGCGTCGACTCCGTGCTCGGCAACAGTGCCAGTTACCTCACTGTCGACGTGCCCGCATGGATCCGGTCCACCTTCTCGGTCGCCGCAAGCCCCGCCGGGTGGACCATTGCGGGGTTCTCCCAGGGCGGCACCTGTTCCATCCAGCTCGGCGCCGCGCACCCGGAGCTCTTCGGCACCATTCTCGACATCTCAGGCGAGCTCGTGCCCAGGAACGGGGATGCCGCCCACACGATCCAGACCGCGTTCGCCGGCAGTGCCACCGCTTACGCGGCCGCCGCGCCGGCCGCGATCCTCGCTGCGCACGCCCCCTATTCCAACCTGCACATCATCTTCGCCGTCGGGGCAGGTGACACGCGTTTCCTGGCCTGGGCGAACACCCTCGACGCCGCGGCGACCGCGGCCGGCGCAGGCACGGACCTGATCGTCTCGCCAGGGACCGCGCACGACTGGCACACCGTGCAGTTCGCCTGGACGACCGCTTTGCCGCTGATCGCGGCCCGCACCGGACTCGCGGTGACCCCGTGAACGCCATGTCGACGTCCACCGAAGGCTCCCACGGTGCCGGCGGAACAGCCGAAACCGGGTGGCTCTCCCGGGCCGGAGCCGGTCTCGCCGTGACCATCCGGGTCGTCTGGCGACGGCTCAGGACACAGCCGGTGTCCCTCGGCTACGCGCTCATCCTGCTCGTCCTCGCACTCTCGACGGGCATCGTCCAGGGGCCGTCGCGGTGGATCCGGCTCTGGTTCGGGACCGGATACGAGTCGGTCATCGACGGCGGGCACTGGTGGTCGCCGATCACGAGCGTGTTCCTCGTGGACAATCTCGCGGAACTCCTGCTCGCGATCCTCGCGACCCTCGTGGTCCTCGGCTATGCCGAGCATCTCCTCGGCAGTGGCCGAACGGTCATCGCCTTCCTGTCGACGGCCATCCTCGGCACCGGGATCGGTCTCCTGCTCCAGGACGCGGGTGTCGCGAGCGGAGAGATGTGGTCACGGGGCGTCAGCGAACTCTGGGCGCTCGACCCGTTCACGCCGATCTTCGGCACGATCATGGCGGCGAGCAGCTTCGCAGGGCCGCTCTGGCGGCGACGCATTCGCGTATTCACCCTGATGGTTGCCCTCGTGCTCGTGCTCTACTCCGGCCAGCCCTCAGACGTGTACCGCCTTCTCGGGGCCCTCGCCGGTCTCGCGCTCGGGGCCGTCTTCCGGCCCCGGCGGATCGACCTGACCTGGCGCCGCAGTTCGCACCGCGAGACGCGGACACTCCTCGCGTCCGTGCTCGGCATCCTCGCCGTCGGCCCGGTCATCACGATCTTCTCCGGAACGCGCTTCGGCCTCCTCGCTCCGCTCGGACTCCTGCTCACCCAGGGCGTGCCCTCCGTCACCGATGTCGTGGACCGGTGCCTCCTGGGCGATATCACCCGGCAGTGCGTGCACGAACTAACCCTCGAGAGGGTCGCCGGCGTGGGGCCGGTGCTCGTCTCGCTGCTGCCGCTCCTCACCCTTCTTGTCGCCGCCTTCGGAGTCCTGCGGGGCAGACGATTCGCGGCCTGGCTCGCGATCGTCGTGAACACCGGCATGGCCGTTCTCGGCGCCTGGTACTACGGCCTCCTGCCGATCTCCGGCCAGCCGTACGTCTGGCACTGGCGCTCCTTCCAGTACTGGGAGGTCGCCGTCGTGCTCGTCGTGTCGGTGCTGGTTCCGCTTGCAACTGCCGTGCTGATCATCGTGAACCTGCGTCGCTTCCCCGTGCGCAGCAGGCCGGGCAGGCTCCGCCGCTTCTTCGTGACGACCGTGGTCTCCTTCTTCGGCCTCGCGGCCGTGTACGTCATCGGGGGACTCGCGCTCAGCGACCGGTTCACCCCCGCCGTGAACCTCGTGGACCTCGTCAGCGACGTGCCGGAGCGGTTCATTCCCGTCGGATTCCTCCGACTCGAACGACTCTCCTTCCTGCCGACCGACTGGGCGTCGACCTTGCTCTACCAGTGGGTCGGACCGGTGTTCTGGGCGATCGTCATCATCGGGGCGATCCAGTGCATGCGCAGCACCGTCGCCGGCGGCCGGAGCGACGACGCGGCCCGGCTGCGGGCCATCCTCAGCAGGGGCGGTGGAGGCTCCCTCGCATACATGACCACGTGGGAGGGGAACTCACTGTGGTTCAACGCTTCCGGATCGACCGCGATCGCGTATCGCGTGGAGGCCGGCGTCGCCATCACCACGACGGAGCCGGTCGGACCCGTCGAAGACGCCGCGCGGGCGATCGCCGACTTCGCCATCATGTGCGACGACCACGGCTGGGTCCCGGTCTTCTACAGCCTGCACGGCAGCTGGCAGGCGACCTTCGCCCGGATGGGCTGGCAGACCATGGGGATCGGCGAAGAGACGATCCTGAGGCCCCGGACCTGGGACACAACCGGGAAGAAGTGGCAGGACATCCGCTCGTCGATCAACCGGGCGGAACGTGCCGGAGTGCGCGCGGAATGGACGACGTACCGCGCGCTTCCCGTGCTCGAGAACGTGCAGATCTCCGAGATTTCCGAGCTCTGGGTGCAGGAGAAGGAACTCCCCGAACTGGGCTTCACCCTCGGCGGACTCGACGAGCTCCGTGACCCGGCGGTCCGGCTCATGCTGGCGATCGACGAAGGCCAGGTCGTGCACGCGGTGACGAGCTGGCTCCCGAGCTACCGGGACGGGAAGGTGATCGGCTGGACGCTCGACTTCATGCGGCGGCGCCCGGACAGCATGAACGGTGTGATGGAATTCCTGATCGCGCAGACCGCCCGGCAGATGAGCGAACAGCCGGAAATCGAATTCCTGAGCCTCTCCGCGGCCCCGCTCGCCCAGACCGGCGCGGGCGACGGAGACAACCGGGCGTCGAGCCTCGCCTCCCGGTTCATCGACTTCCTCGGGCGCAGCCTGGAGCCCGTCTACGGGTTCCGTTCGCTCCTCGCCTTCAAACGGAAGTTCCAGCCCGAATTCCACCCGCTCTTCATGGCCTACCCCGACCCGGTCGCCCTTCCTGCGATCGGGCTCGCACTTGCACGCGCGTATCTGCCGGCTCTCTCCGTGCGGGAAGCCCTTGCTTTCGCCAGGAGCCTGACCTGACCTGACCTGACCTGACCTGCCGGGACTACATCGCTCGGAGGATTTCCGGTTCACTCAGGGATGACGTTCCTGCGGCGCCCCCTGGCGGTCCGGCACGGGGTCGTAGGCTGGGAGGATGGTCGAGCCGGGAGTGTCCACGCGTGTCGCACGGTACCGCTGGATCCGTGTGATTCCCCGTCGTTCGCTCGCCCTCGACATCGTCATCGCCGGCCTCTTTTTCCTGCTCCTTCTCCTGGTCGACTCGGGCAGCCCCGCGACCGTCCTCGTCCTGGTCGGGTTCGCTGCGGCGCTCGCGGTGCGCCGGTTCTCGCCGGCCCTGGCCCTCACCCTCGCCTGGCTGGCCGCGACCGGACAGATGCTCGCGGGCGAGCCGGTGCTCGGCGGTGACGTGGCCGTCCTGGCCGTGCTCTACGTCACGGCGGCCTATGCCGGACCGGCCACGCGCAGGGCCGGCCTGATCTCGGTCGCCGTCGGCGCGCTGGTGGCCGGGGTCTACCTCGCGGTCGCACAACGCGGCGTGGGACACCTCGGAACAGTGCTCGCGCAGGGGGACATCGGCGCCCTGGTCTGGTCGACGGCGATGCTGACCTTTGTCAGCCTGGCCGTTCTCGGCCTCTCCTGGACCCTGGGTCTGCTGAAGCGCTCCCGGCAGGCCGCAAGGGACAGCAGATTCACCCAGTACCGCGCCGAGGAGGAGCAGCGCCAGGCCCAGCGTGCCGTGGTCGTCGAACAGGAGCGCAACCGCATCGCCAGGGACATGCACGACGTCGTCGCACACTCGCTTGCCGTGGTGATCGCCCAGGCCGACGGCGCCCGCTACTCGAGGGCGAAGAACCCGGACGCCGTCGACGAGGCGCTCATCACCATTTCCACAACCGCACGGGAGGCCCTCGGAGATGTCCGGATCCTGCTCGCCCGGCTGCGGCAGGACGTGGTCAGCGGACCGCAACCCGTGCTCGCCGACCTCGACCGCCTCGTCGAGCAGATGCGCGGCACGGGACTCGACATCCACTGGACGACGACCGGCACGCCGGCCACGCTCGGCTCCGGCGCCCAGCTCGCCGTCTACCGGATCGTGCAGGAGGCGCTCACCAACGCACTCCGGCACGGTGACACCAGCCGGACCGTGGCTCTCCGACTCGACTGGACCACCGACTGGGTCGCGGTGACGATCAACAATGCCCTCCGGATCGCGCCGTCCACCGTGGCCCCAGGGGTGGCCGGCGTCGGGGAGACGCACGCGGTGGAGATCGGCCACGGCCTGCCCGGCATGCGGGAACGGGCGCTCCTCGCCGGCGGTTCGCTGACCGCAGAGCCCGACGAAGGGTACTTCCGCGTCGCGGCACACCTGCCGGCCATCATGGCGGGGCCCGTCGTGCGTCCGGTCCAGGCCACGGACGTGCGTGCATGAGCGAGGTCGCGGCGGCGGACGCCCCGCGCATCCGTGTCGCCCTGGTCGACGACCAGGCGCTCTTCCGTGCCGGGATCCGGATGCTGGTATCTTCGCAGGCCGACCTCGAGTTCGTCGGCGAGGCGGGCAGCGGCGCCGCTGGCGTCACCATGGCGGCCGCAGTCAGTCCGGACGTGATCCTGATGGACATCCGGATGCCCGTGATGGACGGGATCGACGCGACCGTCGCCATTCTGGCCGCGGCCGAGGCTGCCGGCGTGATGCCGCCGCGCATCGTCGTCCTCACGACCTTCGAACTCGACGAAAGCGCGAGCAGGGCTATCCGGGGCGGGGCGAGCGGCTTCCTGCTCAAGGATGCGGATCCCGAGTTCCTGCTGGCCGCAATCCGTACCGTGCACGCGGGCAACGCCGTCATCGCAGCATCGGCGACCCGCGAACTCTTCGCCCACTTCGACGCGCCGGCCCCCGCGCAGCCGGTGGAACCCGAGGCCTTCGGCACACTGACCAGCCGCGAACGCGACATCTTCGCCCTTGCTGCCCTGGGCCTCAGCAACGCGGAGATCGCGGCGCGTGAATTCCTCAGCGAGGCCACCGTCAAGACGCACATCAGCCGTATCCTCTCCAAGCTCATCCTCCGCGACCGGGTTCAGCTCGTCGTGTATGCCTTCCAGCACGGCCTCACGGAGTAACGAGCGGATGACCCGGTCCGGCCGGTAGTCATCCCCTCGGCATCCGGGATACCTCTGCTGCCCGATGCGGTGAGGGGGGAGCGATTCCTAGCGTTGAAGCATGGAAATCACATCTGCAGAACTCGGCCTCGCGGCCAGAGTCACCAACCTCTGTAAAACCTATGGATCAGCCACCACCTCGGTAACGGCGCTCGACGACGTGTCCATCGGCATCCGTCGTGGCCAGTTCACGGCGATCATGGGACCGAGCGGCTCGGGCAAGTCCACCCTGATGCACATCATGGCGGGACTGGACGAGGCAGGCTCCGGTCGGGTTTGGCTCGGTGATACCGAGATCACCGGCCTGGGCGACTCGGAACTGACGGTCCTGCGCCGCCGCCGGATCGGCTTCATCTTCCAGTCGTTCAACCTCGTCCCGACGCTGGACGTGCGGGGGAACATCACCCTGCCGTTCGCGCTCGACGGGCGGCGGCCGGATGCGGCGGAGAAGGACTGGATCGATCAGCTCACCGACTCCCTCGGCCTCGGCGACCGGCTCAGGCACCGTCCGCACGAGCTGTCCGGTGGCCAGCAACAGCGAGTGGCCATCGCGCGGGCCCTGGCCACCAGGCCCGAGCTGGTCTTCGCCGACGAGCCGACCGGGAACCTCGACTCCCGGAGCGGGCGCGAAGTGCTCACCCTGCTCAAGGCGGCGAGCACCGGCTACGGCCAGAGCATCGCCATGGTCACCCACGACCCCATCGCGGCCAGCTTCGCCGATCGCATCCTCTTCCTCGCGGACGGCAGGGTCGTCGAAGACCGGGAACGGTCCACCGCCGAAGAGATCTCCGGCATCATGCTCGGCATGGAGCAGTGCGCATGAGCGGCAGCGAAACCGCCAGCGCCACCGGGCACGCCGGCCGTGGTGCGAGCCTGGTCGTGGCGGCGCTCGCATCGGCCTTCGGGGTGCTGCTCCTGGAAACGACGAGCGTGCTCGCCACCGTCGTGAGTGGCAATGACGTGTCCCGCATTGCAGCGGTCCGTGCAGCCCTCTCGATCGTCGCATTCCTGTTCATCACGATTGCGGTGTACGTGAGTGCGATCGTGACCACCAACACGGTGGCCACCGTCATCGCCGGTCGGACCCGCACGATCGCGCTCATGCACCTGATCGGGTCGAGCGCGGGTGACCAGCGCCGCGCCGTGGCCCTCGACGGGCTGAAGGTGGGGCTCGCCGGAGCCGTGCTGGGCGCCGCCGCCGGCATCCTGCTGAGTTTCGCCGGTGTCCGGCTTGCCTTCGGCGCCGGGCTGATCCCGGATCTCGGCTACCGTCTCCTCGAGCCCTTGCTCGCCTTGCCCGTCGTCATCGTCGTGTTGTCCACCTGGTGCGCAGCGTGGGTCGGGTCTCGCCGGGTCCTCACCGTGAGCCCGATGCAGGCTGTCGGTGCAGCACAGGAGCGCACGCTCGAAGAGTCGGCTCGGCGCCCGGGCCGCAATGCCTTCGCGATCGTGCTGATGGCCACGGGCGTACTGTTTCTCGCCGGGGGAGTCTGGGCCGGGCAGGTCACGGAGTACGGCGTGCTGCTGGGACTTGCCGGCGGCCTGCTCTCGTTCACCGGCCTTGTGCTCGGGTCGCATCTGATCATGCCGCCCATGTTGAGCCTGGTCGGCCGGTTCCTGGGCGGCAGCGCGCCGGCCCGGCTTGCTGTCGCGAACGCCAGTCAACACCCGGAGCGCAGTGCCCGCACCACTATCGGACTGGTCATCGGGGTGACGCTCATCACCATGTTCGCCGTCGCGGGATCGACCTTCGAAACCATGATGCAGCCGCTGATGGACGACCCGGTGACGCGTGCGGCCGTCTCCGAGACGGTGTCGACCAGCCTCGCCGTGATCTCAGTGCTCGTGGGCTTCAGCGCCCTGATCGCCGCAGTCGGCATGATCAACAACCTGGCACTGAGCGTGCTGCAGCGTTCTCGCGAGATCGGCCTGCTCAGGGCCCTCGGTTTCACCGGCAGGCAGGTTCGCGCGATGATCCTCGCCGAAAGCGTGCAGATGACCGTGGCGGCCGTCACCCTCGGCCTGGTGCTCGGGGTCGCATACGGGTGGGCGGCGGCACAATCACTGTTCGGATCCGTCACCCATGCCGGTCTGGTGGCGCCGTCGATTCCGTGGCTCCTCGTCACCCTCTGCGTGGTCGGTACCGCCGTGCTCACCGTCGGGGCGACGATCCTGCCCGCTCGTCGGGCGGTGTCACTGGCGCCGATTGCGGCCCTCGCCGCCGGGTGAGACCGGTGGTCCTGCGACGGATGCCGCGCCCGCGACGGGAGCGCGGCATCCGTCGACCGCCGCTTCAGACTCTTCTCAGGATGCCGGCCGGAAATCGGTGTTAGCATTCCCTTGTGTTGTTCGGTCAGCTCCTCCTTCGCTGCCGCGACGAGTCCTAATCTGAGGCCTCCCTCGTCGCGGCGTTTGTTGTTGGCTATCCCAACCCCAGCGAGGAGATCACGATCATGAGAAACAACCAGTCCGCATCGACGATGCCGATCCACAAGTACCGTCCGTACCACGAGCAGTTCGCGGTCGACCTGCCCGATCGCACCTGGCCCTCGAAGCACATCGAAGTCGCACCGCGCTGGTGCGCCGTCGACCTGCGTGACGGCAACCAGGCGCTGATCGACCCGATGAGCCCTGAGCGCAAGCGCATCATGTTCGACATGCTCGTGCGCATGGGTTACAAGGAGATCGAGGTCGGCTTCCCGTCGGCCAGCCAGACCGACTTCGATTTCGTGCGCAGCCTCATCGACGAGGATGCCATCCCGGACGACGTCACGATCCAGGTGCTCACCCAGGCGAGGGAACACCTGATCCGGCGCACCTACGAATCGATCGCCGGCGCCAAGCAGGCCATCGTGCACCTCTACAACTCCACGAGCGTGCTGCAGCGCGAGGTCGTCTTCCGCGAGGACAAGCAGGGCATCATCGACATCGCCCTCTTCGGCGCACGCACCTGCCGCGCTCTCGAAGCGACCGTCCCCGGCACGACGATCTACTACGAGTACTCCCCGGAGAGCTACACCGGCACCGAACTCGAATTCGCGGTCGATGTCTGCAACCAGGTCATCGCCGTCCTCGAGCCGACCCCGGAGCGGAAGGTCATCATCAACCTGCCTGCGACCGTCGAAATGGCCAGTCCCAACGTCTACGCCGACTCGATCGAGTGGATGTCCCGGCACCTCGACCAGCGTGAGAACGTCCTGATCTCCCTGCACCCGCACAACGACCGCGGCACCGCGATCGCGGCGGCGGAGCTCGGCTACCTCGCCGGCGCAGACCGGATCGAAGGCTGCCTCTTCGGCAACGGCGAACGGACCGGCAACGTCGACCTCGTCGCCCTCGGCATCAACCTGTTCACCCAGGGCATCGACCCGCAGATCGACTTCGGCAACATCGACGAGGTCAAGCGCACCGCCGAATACTGCAACCAGCTGCCCGTTCCCGAACGCAGTCCCTGGGCAGGAGACCTCGTCTTCACCGCCTTCAGCGGGTCGCACCAGGACGCCATCAAGAAGGGCTTTGAAGCCATGGCGGCGGATGCCGCGGCGCAGGGCCGATCCGTCGACGAACTCCAGTGGGCGGTTCCCTACCTGCCGGTGGACCCGAAGGACCTCGGTCGCAGCTACGAAGCCGTGATCCGGGTCAACTCGCAGTCCGGCAAGGGCGGCGTCGCTTACCTGCTCAAGACCGACCACTCCCTCGACCTGCCCCGCAAGCTCCAGATCGAGTTTTCCGGGGTCGTCCAGTCCAAGACGGATGCCGAGGGCGGCGAGGTCACGAGCGAGCAGATCTGGGAGATCTTCAACGACGAGTACCTGCCGAGTTCCAGTGGGCAGCCCGACGACAAGTGGGGCCGGTTCGAACTGTTCTCCACGCGGACCTCGAGCGATCTGGGCGGCCGTGTCGACCTCACGGTCGACCTCCGGGACGACGACGGAGTCGAGCGCGTCGAGGGGGCCGGCAATGGTCCGATCGCCGCGTTCCTGGGAATCATGGCCGAGCGCGGCATCGCGATCACGCTCTACGACTACGTCGAACACGCCATGTCCGCCGGCGGAGACGCCCTGGCTGCGTCCTACGTCGAACTCGACGTCAACGGCCGGCGCTACTGGGGTGTCGGCATCGACGCCGATATCTCGACCGCCTCGCTGAAGGCCGTCGTCTCCGCGGTCAACCGCGGCATCCGTGCGGTGGCAGGCGACCTCGCCCTGGCGGGTGTTCCGGCCTAGGAACCGGCTCGATCAGCGGGAAGGCAGGTATCCGGTGGCCTCGACTCCCACTGAGTCCCGACGTTCTCGGACGGTCACGGATCGCCTCTATTCCGTCGGAGTGGGCATCAAGGGCATCGACGGCGTGATCGAACTCGCCGCCGGACTCGTGTTGTGGGTGTCACCCGCCCTCGTCCACGCCCTGCTCGCGGGAGTAGCGGGCGAGGCGGGGGAGGGCGACTCCTCCGCCATGCGCTTCCTGGCGCAGTACGTAGCCCGGCTGGATTCCGAGCTTGCCGCAACGGGAGCCGGCTTCCTGATCGCCTTCCTCATCACCCACGGAGCCGTGAAGGTGGCTCTCGTCTACTGCCTCCTGCGCAAATGGCACCGGGCCTATCCGTACGCGCTGGGGATCCTGATCGCCTTCCTCGGCTACCAGCTCTACGCCTTCGTCCTCCGCCCCACAGTGGGCATGGCCGTCATCACCGCGCTCGATGCCGCAATCGTCGTTCTCGTCTACCGCGAATACCGTGAACTCAATCCGCGAACCGCCCGGCAGGTCTGATTCTCAGCGCCCCTGGACGATAGCGCCCCTTGACGATACGGATCCATGGGATGTGAGTCGGGGCATGCGAATCGGGGGGGGACGCCCCCCCCCCCGGCGGCCC
>NZ_JASJXJ010000041.1:0-25531 GCF_035018685.1 Cryobacterium sp. RTC2.1 | reverse complement strand
TTAAACCGCGGTCTTAGGGGCCAAAAGTGTACTCTCGCGATCCCACGCGGGGCGGGCGTCCTCAACGGGGCCGGGTCGGGCGGCGTTGTCCACCGAATCCGGATCGGCCGCGGGATTCGGTGTCTGGCGGGCGAATCTGGAACCGATCGTGCCGCCGGACAACCGCGTCGATCGACGCGAGAGGAGAAGAACAGATGCCGAGCTCAACAGACACGGTGAAACGACGACCATGCCGGGCCGTCAGGCGCCTGCGGGAGGATGCGGGCGCCGCGACCGCCGAGTACGTGATCGCCACGATGGCGGCCGTCGGCCTCGCGGGATTGCTCATCCTCATCCTCCGGGGAGACGAAGTGCGCGGCATCCTCACCGAGCTGGTGCGCCATGCCCTCACGGTCGGGTAGCCGGAGGGCCGCATCCCGTGCCGCGGCCGGTGACGCGACCGGCACCGACGGGAGCAGCGTCCCGGCCGAGCGCGGCAGCATCACGGCCGAATTCGCCGCCGTCATTCCGGCCGTGCTCCTCGTGCTGCTGCTCTGCCTCGGCGGGGTGCAGGTCGGCGGTCAGCAGGTCCGGCTGGCGGACGCCGCGGCCCAGGCGGCCCGGTCCCTCGCCCGGGGCGACGGGCTCGACCACGCGACCAGTCTGGCCCGGCAACTCGTGGGCGGCGCGGCCGTCTCAGTGGACCAGCGCGGCGACGCGGTCTGCGCCCGGCTGAGTGCTCCCGCAGAGCTCGGTATCACGGTGACGGCGGGCTCCTGCGCGCTCGGAGGCGCCACGTGACCCGCAACCGCGATCGTGGCTCCGGGTCGGTGCTCGCGGTGGGCATCCTCGGGGCGGTCGTGCTGCTGACCGCGCTCCTGCTCCCGTTCGTCGTGGTGCTCGTCGTCGGCCAGGCCGTGCGGGCGGCGGTGGATGCCGCGGCGCTCGCCGCAGCGGACACGCTGTCGGGACTCGTGGCCGGGGTGCCCTGCGAGGCCGCGGCCGAGATCGCGGCCCTCGACGGGGCATCCGTGGCGCGCTGCACAACGGCCGGCCCGATCGCGAGCGTCACGGTCACCCGGGAATTTCTCGGCTGGAACCTGAGAGCGCGCGCCAGGGCCGGTCCACCGGGTTCGGCGGGTGCACCGGGAGGCGGAGCTTCGCCCGGGAACGATCGGGGCGGAGTGGCCGGCTCAGTCGAAAATGGCCTCGAGGTAGCGGTAGTCGACAGCCGTCGGTCGCTCGGGAAACTCTGTGGAGTCGAACTCCAGGCCGGCGCCGCGGGTATAGAGGTAGCGCTTGCCACCGGACTCCGCGGGAATCTCCAGACGAGGCCGGATATCGCCCGTCTCGAGGAACTCCGTGGTGATCGTCTTGCCTTCGAGGGGGCCGTCCGTAAGCTTCGCGGTGTACGTGCCCGTAGCTGCTGTACCCATGCCTCCATTGTCCTCACCCAGGCGAGGCTGGCAAGCCCCAAAGCCCTTTGTGACGTGTGGCCGATTAGGTGGGCACCATCTTTGTGTGTGTATGGTGTGCCTTGGCCCTTCAACGGGCCGATACCTATAAAGAGGAGTCTGGTGCCAGGCACTAAGAAGCTGGTCATTGTCGAATCGCCGACAAAAATGAAGTCGATCGCCGCGTATCTCGGCGACGGCTACGAGGTCCTGTCCTCGGTCGGCCACATTCGGGACCTGATCGAGCCAAAAAACCTGCCCCCTGAACTGAAGAAGGGGCCCCTCGGCAAGTTCTCCGTCGACGTCGACAACGGCTTCGAGCCGTATTACGTCGTCTCCGACGCGAAGAAGAAGACCGTCGCCGAACTGAAGCGGGCGATGAAGACGGCCGATGAACTCCTGCTCGCAACTGATGAGGACCGCGAAGGAGAGGCCATCGCCTGGCACCTCCTGCAGGTCCTCCAGCCCAAGGTCCCCGTGAAGCGCATGGTGTTCCACGAGATCACCAAGGAAGCGATCCTCAAGGCCAAGGACAACACCCGCGACCTCGACACGGCCCTCGTCGACGCGCAGGAGACCCGGCGCATCCTCGACCGCATCTACGGTTACGAGATTTCCCCCGTGCTCTGGCGCAAGGTCGGCCCCGGCCTCTCCGCCGGCCGCGTGCAGTCCGCTGCGACCCGCCTCGTCGTCGACCGCGAACGCGAACGCCTCGCGTTCGTCTCCGCCGGCTACTGGGACCTCTCGGCCCAGCTCGCGTCCGGTACGGCGCGCGAGGATGCCGCGTTCCAGGCCAAGCTCGTGCGCCTCAACGGCGAACGCATCGCCTCCGGCGGCGATTTCGACGATCTCGGCCGCCTCAAGCCCAAGGTCACGGCGACGACGCTCGACGAGGCATCCGCCCTCGCCCTCGCCGACGCGCTCAAGGAACCGAGCGTCGCGATCACCGTGACCAAGGTCGCCTCCAAGCCGTACCGTCGCAGCCCGGCCGCCCCGTTCACGACGTCGACCCTGCAGCAGGAAGCCGCCCGCAAGCTGCGCTTCACCGCCCGGCAGACCATGAGCGTCGCCCAGTCGCTCTACGAAAACGGCTACATCACCTACATGCGTACCGACTCGCCGTCGCTCTCGCAGCAGGCGATCACCGCGGCCCGCAACCAGGCATCCTCTCTCTACGGCCCCGAAACGGTGCCGGCCCAGCCGCGCCTCTACAAGGGCAAGAGCAAGAACGCGCAGGAGGCCCACGAGGCCATCCGCCCGTCTGGCGATACCTTCCGCACGCCCTCCTCGCTCGCGAACACCATCCGCGGTAACGACTTCCGCCTCTACGACCTGATCTGGAAGCGCACGGTCGCCTCGCAGATGGCCGACGCGACCGGTTCGACCGCGTCCGTCACCATCGCGGCAGGCCCGACCGGCGTCTCGCCGCACCCCGCGGCGTCCGGCGTGCTCGCCGAGTTCTCCGCGAGCGGCACGGTGATCACCTTCCGCGGCTTCATGCTCGCCTACGAGGAATCCCGCGACGAAGAGCGCAACGCGCCCACCGATCCGACCGAGTCCAAGCTGCCGCCGCTCGAAGAGGGCCAGTCGCTGTCCCTGCTCGAGGTCGAGGCCAAGGGCCACGAGACCACCCCGGCCGCCCGGTACACCGAGGCGAGCCTCGTCAAGAAGCTCGAAGAGCTCGGCATCGGCCGCCCGTCGACGTATGCCTCGATCATCTCCACGATCACCGACCGCGGCTACGTCACCCCGCGCGGCCAGTCGCTCGTGCCGAACTGGATCGCCTTCTCCGTGGTGCGCCTGCTCGAGGAATACTTCACCGATCTCGTCGAATACGACTTCACCGCCGAGATGGAAGATGACCTCGACCGCATCGCAGACGGCAAGGCCGACCGCGTCGACTGGCTCAACAGCTTCTACTTCGGCTCCGAGAAGCACCGCGGTCTCCGCCAGGTCGTCGACAACCTCGGGGAGATCGACGCCCGGTCGATCAACTCGATGCCGATCGGTGACGACATCACCCTCCGCATCGGCAAGTACGGCCCCTACCTCGAGGTCATCGACCCTGCCGCCGCAGCGGATGCCCCGCCGCGCCGGGTGAACATCCCGCCGGACCTCGCACCCGACGAACTGACCCCCGCGAAAGCACGTCAGCTCATCGACGCGCCCGTCGTCATCGACCGCGTCATCGGGGTCAACCCGGAGACCGGCAAGAACATCGTCGCCAAGGACGGTCGTTTCGGCCCGTACGTGACCGAGCTCGACCCGGCACCCGCCGAGCCCGCCGTCGTCGAACTCGTCGAGACCCAGACCGAGTCCGCCGGCGAGACCATCGACCCGCTCACCGGTGAAGTGACCCAGCTGGTCGACGCCGGCGCTCCCGCAGCGAAGCCCAAGCGCAAGCCGGCCGCGAAGAAGATCGCCCCCGCCGACAAGCCGCGCACCGCCTCGCTGTTCAAGTCGATGGACCTCGCGACGATCGACCTCGAGACCGCGCTCCGGCTGCTCGCCCTCCCGCGCGTCGTCGGCCTCGACCCCGAAACGCAGACCGAGATCACCGCACAGAACGGCAAGTTCGGCCCGTACCTGAAGAAGGGCGTCGACACCCGCTCGCTCACGAGCGAGGACCAGATCTTCGAGATCGACCTTCCCGGAGCGGTCGAACTGTACAGCGAGCCCAAGTACGGTGCGCGGCGTGCGTCGAGCGCCCTCAAGGAATTCGAGACGCCCGACCCGGACAGCGGCAAGGCGATCAAGATCAAGGACGGCCGATTCGGCGCCTACGTCACCGACGGTGTCACGAATGCGACGATCCCGAAGGCCGAGACGGTCGAAGAGGTCGATTTCGACCGGGCCGTGCAGCTCCTCGCCGACAAGCGCGCCAAGGGACCGGCCGTCAAGAAGGCGCCCGCGAAGAAGGCCCCCGCCAAGAAGCCGGTCGCCAAGAAGCCCGCAGTGAAGAAGCCCGTCGTGAAGAAGGCCACCGCCACGAAGACCACGGTCACGAAGACCACGGTCACCAAGACCGCGGTCCGCAAGCCGGCCGTCACCAAGACCGGGACCTCCACCAAGACCGCGACGACCAGGACTGCAGCGACGAAGACTCCCGCGGGTTCGACCACCCAGTCGTGACCGCAGCAGACGTGACCGGGGCGGCCTCCACCGAGGCCGCCCCGACCGGCCTCTTCATCACCCTCGAGGGCGGCGACGGTTCGGGCAAGTCCACCCAGGCCCGGCTGCTCGCCGAGTGGCTCGGTGAGCAGGGCCGCACGGTGCTGCGCACCCGGGAGCCCGGCGGCACCGTCGTCGGCGTCGAAATCCGCGAGATCGTCCTGCACCACACCGGCGAGGTGTCCCCGCGCGCCGAGGCCCTGCTCTACGCGGCCGATCGCGCCCAGCACATCGCCACTGCCGTGCGTCCGGCGCTCGCCCGCGGGGAAGTGGTGGTCCAGGACCGCTACCTCGACTCATCCGTCGCCTACCAGGGCGCCGGGCGGGTACTCGGCGCCGCGGAGATCCGCGAGCTGTCGCTCTGGGCCGCGGAAGGCCTGCTGCCAGAGCTCACCATCCTGCTCGACCTCGATGAGACCGTCGCGCGCGGCCGGCTCGACGCCGCCAACAAGCGTTTCGACCGCCTCGAGGCCGAGAAGGGCGAGTTCCACCGGCGGGTGCGTGCCGCGTTCCTCGACCTCGCCAGCGCCGAGCCCGACCGTTTCCTGGTCGTGGATGCAGCGAGCCCGGTCGACGAGATCGCCGCCGCCATCCGCGCCCGCGTCGCCCCCCTCCTCTGACCTCGCACGCGTCGGGGCGGGATGTCAGCGGCGACCGGTACCCTGAGGGAATGAGCGTGTGGGACAACCTGACCGGCCAGGCGGATGCGATCGCGATCTTCCGCGCCGCCGCCGCGCCGCAGCAGAGCGCGGCTGACGCCCCCGCGAGCACCGCCGGCAGCACCGTCGCCCCCGGCTCCTCGGCTTCGAGCACCTCCGCGTCCATGACGCACGCCTGGCTCATCACGGGCCCGCCCGGTTCGGGCCGGTCCAACCTGGCCTTCGCCTTCGCCGCCGCCCTCCTCAGCCCGGGAACGCCCGCCGAAGACGCGACCGCCGAACGGCTCGTGGAGGCCCGCACCCACCCCGACCTCGTCGTGCTCGCCACCGAGGGCGTCATCATCAAGATGGAATCCGTCAAGGAGGCCGTCAAACGCTCCCAGTATTCGCCCTCGGTCGGCCGCTACCGGGTCATCGTCGTCGAAGACGCCGACCGCATGGTCGAGCGCACCTCCAATGTGCTGCTCAAGGCCCTCGAAGAGCCGCCGGAACGCACCGTGTGGATCCTCTGCGCCCCGAGTGAGGCCGACCTGCTGCCGACCATCCGGTCCCGGGTGCGCACGGTCAGGTTGCGCGTGCCGAGCGTCGCCGACGTCGCAGCACTCCTTGTCGCGCGCGAGGGCGTCGACCCTGTCATCGCCGAGCGCTGCGCCCGCGAAGCACAGAGCCACATCGGCATGGCGCGGCGGCTGGCCACGAACCCCGAGGCCCGCGAACGGCGCGAGGAAACCCTGAAGGCCGCGCTCGGCATCCGTGGGGTCTCGCACGCGGTGAACGCCGCGGCGCGACTGCTCGCGATCGCCGGTGACGACGCGAAGGCGATCACCCTCGAGCGGGACGCCGCCGAACGCGAGGGTGTGCTCCGCTCCCTCGGCGTCGAGCCCGGCAAGTCGGTGCCGCCCGCGCTCCGCGGCCAGATCAAGGCGCTGGAAGACGACCAGAAACGGCGGGCCACCCGGAGCCTGCGCGACGGGCTCGACCGGATCCTCGTGGATCTGACCTCGCTGTACCGGGATGTGATCATGGTACAGTTCGGCCGCGAGAATGAAGTGATCAACCGCGAGCTCCTCGTCGGAGTGCGCGCCGCAGCGGCGGCGTGCGCGACCGTCACGACGCTCGCGACACTGGACGCCATCGCGATCGCGCGGCAGAGAATTGAATCCAATGTGGCACCGGCCCTGGCCCTCGAGGCAATGCTGGTGTCCGCCATCCGGCGATGAAGCGATGACTACGACGATGACCGCACGATGCCACCGCCCACGCGCGGCGCTCGTGAGAGCCTGAACCGCCTGCATGACCAGACCAGTAAAGAGGAACCGTTGACCACACGCATCCGCCAGCGCCCGGCGTCGAACGGCCCGGTGTCGAATGGCACCCGGACGCGCCGCCCGGCCGCCCGCCGCTTCGCGATCCTGGCCGCCGCCGTCGTCGTCACGATGGGGCTCAGCGGATGCGTGCCCGCGTTCCTGCCGCAACCCTCGGCCTCGACGTCGTCCCCCACCGGGGAGAGCGTCAGCAGCGCCCTCGACCCGTTCTACAACCAGGTGCTCACCTGGACCGACTGCGGTAACAGCCTGCAGTGCACCACCGCGAAGGCCCCGCTCGACTGGAGCGCGCCCGGAACCGACACCGTCGACCTCGCCCTCGTGCGGCACGTCGCGACCGGCACCCGGGTCGGCTCGCTTCTGGTCAACCCCGGCGGTCCCGGCGGCTCCGGGTACGACTTCGTGAAGGGGTCCCTCGACTACGCCACGGATGCGAAGCTGCAGGCCGGATTCGACATCGTCGGGTTCGACCCGCGCGGCGTCGGGCGCTCGTCAGCGGTGAAGTGTTACGGGGCTGCCGAGATGGACCAATACCTGTACGCCATCCCGACAGCAGCCCGCGGCACGGATGCCTGGATCCAGGAGGTCGAGAAGTCCTCGACCGACTTCGGAGCCGCCTGCGCCACCAACACCGGCGCCCTCCTCGCCCACGTCGACACCGTGAGCGCCGCCCACGACCTCGACATGCTGCGTGCCGTGCTCGGCGATGCCCAGCTCAACTACCTCGGCTATTCCTACGGCACCTTCCTCGGTGCGACATACGCCAACCTGTTCCCGGACAAGGTCGGCCGCCTCGTCCTCGATGGAGCCCTAGACCCGTCCACGAGCAACGCCGAGGTGACCCGGGTGCAGGCCGTCGGCTTCGAGAGCGCGCTACGCTCCTACCTCGCCGATTGCCTCGCTGGATCGAAGTGCCCGTTCAACGGCACCGTCGACCAGGCGATGACCACCATCTCCGCG
Organism: Cryobacterium sp. RTC2.1; assembly: GCF_035018685.1. Taxonomy (NCBI): domain Bacteria; kingdom Bacillati; phylum Actinomycetota; class Actinomycetes; order Micrococcales; family Microbacteriaceae; genus Cryobacterium; species Cryobacterium sp. RTC2.1. The sequence continues at coordinate 17,983 of NZ_JASJXJ010000041.1, read as the reverse complement.
CTGCTCGACTCGGTCGACCGGAGCCCGATCGCCGCGAGCGATGGCCGGATGCTCGGCGCCAACACGCTGCTGACCGCCATCATCTACCCGCTGTACCAGGCGTCGGCGTGGCCGAACCTGAGCGAGATGCTGTCGAGCGTGATGCAGGGCAACACCAAGATCGCGTTCCAGTTCGCGGATGCCTACAACGGCCGTAACTCCGACGGGACATACCTCGACAATTCGACCGAGGCCTTCCTGGCGATCAACTGCCTCGACTACAGCTACAACGACGACCCGGCCGTGATGCGCGCCGACGCCGCGGCCATCGAGGCCGCAGCGCCGGTCATCGGCAAGTACATGGCCTACGGCGACACCGGCTGTGCGAACTGGCCGGACAAGTTCACCGGAACCCGCGCCGAGATCCACGCGCCGGGAGCGGCGCCGATCCTCGTCGTCGGCACGACGAACGATCCGGCGACCCCGTACGTGTGGGCGCAGAGCCTGGCCAGGCAGCTCGACAGTGCGCAGCTCGTCACGTACGCGGGCGAGGGGCACACCGCGTACAACAAGTCCAATGCCTGCGTGAACAACGCGGTGGACTCCTACCTGCTGCAGGGGACGGTGCCGGCCACCGACCCGAAGTGCTGACGTGCGGGGGCGGCCGTGCGGCATGCGGTGACGACTCGAGGACTGCACATTTGCGCGCCGTGTAAGAATGTGACCATGGTGGATGTTGCGGAAGAACCCGGCCTGCGTGAACGGAAACGTCTGGCGACCCACCGGGCCATCCAACTCGCTGTGCTCACGCTCGCGTCCGAGCGCGGGGTCGACAAGGTCACCGTCGAGGACATCAGCCGGATCGCCGATGTGTCCCCGCGCACCTTCTTCAACTACTTCCCGTCGAAGGACGCCGCCCTCGCCGGTGACGATCTCACCCTCGGTTCCGAGGCGGAGATCGAGGACTTCGTACACAGGAGCCCGTCCGGTGACATCCTCGCCGACCTCGCGGTGCTGCTCTCGACCAGCGTGCAGAATTCCCAGGATGACCGGGAGATTCACCAGTTGCGGCGTCAGGTGATGAAGGAGAACCCCTACCTGTTCGGCATGCGGATGGCTACCCTCCGCAGCTTCGAGGGACACCTCGACGACGTGATCAGCCGGCGCCTCGCGGCGGACGATCCCGTGCTCGCCGCCGACCCGATCGCGCTGCACCAGCGCGCCCTGTTGCTCACGCTCGTCGCGGTCGCAGCCCTGCGACACGCCTGGCGCTGCTGGGCCGAGGGAGACGAGTCGGAGCCGCTCGCCGATCGGGTGCGGGCGTCGTTCGCGGGGCTGTACGAATTGACCCTCCGGACCAGCTAAGCTTTGTTGCTGTGTCACCGCGCGTTTCCGGAAGGAAGCATTCGGGCGTCACGCCGCCTTAGCTCAGTTGGTAGAGCATCTCACTCGTAATGAGAAGGTCGTCAGTTCGATTCTGACAGGCGGCTCCCTTTCCTCATCGCCCGGCCCGCTCTCTTCGTGCTGCCGATGTGCTCGTGCTATCGGTCTGCGAGGAGCAGGTTGAGTCGCCTTCCCGCCGGCGCGGTTTCCTTGTTCGTGCCCATCAGCTGGGCATCGTTCAAATAGGTGAGGTCGTCGACGGTGATGCCGAACCGGGCGGCCACGTCGGCGCGGTTTTCATTCGCTGCGGCGGTATAGCCCGCGGGCTTGCCGTCGATGACGTCGACCGTGCCCCGGGCGCCGGGCGTCGCATCGGAGTCCACGGGGTTGAGGTAGCCGCGGAGCGGCGTGAAGGTCCAACGGATGTCGGCGCGCGCGACGACGGCCTCAAGGCAGTCCGGGTCGGTTGTGTCCGGTTGGGCGGGGGTTGTGACCAGAATGACCTGGTCGATTCCGCTGGGATCGCCGCTGAGGATGCTGAGGTCACCCCAGCCGTAGGCGCCGCTTCCGCTCGTGAACGGCCCGAAGTCCATGCGGAAGCCGCTGTCGTAGCAGGTTTGGTTCGCCGGTATGGGCTGGGTCGCGGTCACCGCGTCGACCGTGGCCGCTGCCGGAGTGACGAGGTCATCGATGTGGAGTGTGAGCTCGGTTCCGTGGAAATCGAAGCTCACATTGCCGGTAGTACCGTTGTCGGACGTCAGCGTGCCCGTTCCGATGGTCCCGGTCGGGAGCGTCCCCGGAACGCCCGGTTGTGTTGCTGGTGGATCCGCGGATGCCGACGGCGTTGGGGCTGGCGTGCCGACGGCCCCGCCGCTCGAGCAGCCCGTAAGAGCCACCAGCATCGATATCAACCCGCATGTTGCCGCGATTCCGCGCATCCCATACCCCCGTGTGCAGATCCTAAGGGATGGAACACCTTCACCCCGGCCCTCGGAGGAGCCGGCACCGAGCCCGAGTCTTCATGTCTGGGACGCCGGTGGTTCATTGGCCAGCCATCGGGCCTTCCTAGATTGCGAGAGGGGGCGAGCGCCCCACGAGGGGGTTCACTGGTGGACGCGGGGCTCGAAACACGACCGGTGTGGTGGGCGCGGACATCCGTGCAGGCGACGCGGATCGGTGTGATCGCGATCGGAGCCGCACTGCCGTGGTTGCCGTTCATCGTCTGGCTGGGCCAGCCAGACCGGAATTTGCTCGGGCCCATGGGCCGCACGGGCGTCATCGTCACCGTCGTGCTGCAGTGTCTCTCCGTGGTGGTCGGGCTCGTTTTCGTCGTTGTGATGTCCGCCTGGACCGAGACCCGCGGGTGGCAGGCGGCCCGAATCTGGGGCTCGATCGCGTTCGTCTGGGGCATTCCGCTTGCCTGGCTCGCGGCGGTCGTGTGGCCCGACGGGGTCTGGCCCCGGGAATCCGGCCTGCCGCTGATCGTGTTCGGGGTGATCTGCGTGATCCTGGTCGTGCCTGCGCTGATCAACCCGCGCCGGACCGGCCTGGTGGCCGTCATCGGCACGATCCTGCCCCTGGTCATCCTCGTCGCGATCATCGCTTCGACAATCTCCGTCCCTGCGGTCTTCATCCTGCTCGGCCCGGCGACGGCGTACTGCGTCGCTGTGTCCCTCAGCGCTTCCGCGGCCGCCTTCGCCAGAATCTGACGCTCCGAGCGTTGCTGTTGCCGTGATCTCTCCGGACGCACTGGCCGCCGACATCTCAGGGACCGTCGAGCAGAGGTCCCGGCGCTTCGTCGAGCGTCCCTATCGCTCGGGGGGAAGCGGCGGTACGGTCTGCGCGATGGCCGGTTCGCGCGCGAACGAACCGCTCACCCTCCTGTCCCAGCGTCGGAACCGAGAGAGGCAATCATGACAACTGTGTTGATATTCCATGAGGTCGATGACGTCGAGCACTGGCTCACCTCACCCCGGCGGGACGAGGTGTTCGGGCCGCTCGGCATCAGCATCCAGACCTTCATCGACCCGACCGACGACCACAGGGTCGGCCTGATCGCCGACGTGCCCGACATGGACGTCTTCCAGCGGGTGATGGCGTCCGAAGTCGCGGCTGAGGCGATGCAGTTCGACGGCGTCCGCCCGGAAACCGTCGTGATGATGGTCGAGGGCTGACGATGTATGCCCGAATCAGCACCTTCAGGACCGGTCCAGACACCGACCCCCACGCGAATGAGAATGCGACCATGCTGCGGGTGCTGGCGAACCCCGGCTGCCGCGGCATGTACTTCCTGAAAGGCACGGAGACCGACACGGCCCTGGCCATCACCCTCTGGGACTCGGAGGACTCCCTCGCGGGGAGCAGGGAGCCCGCAGAGTCGATTCGCGCCGACTCGAGCGCCGAACAGCACCTGACGATCGTCGACGTCGAGGAATTCGAGGTGACGGCGAGCACCTTCATCGGCTGAGCCCTGCGGCGCCCTCCCCGGTGCGCTCGTTACGATGGGGGAGTCCCAGGCCCCGCTCGGAAGGCATCCATGGAGTACGCCCTCGCGCCCGACGGCGCCCGCATTGCCTGGTCGTCGACCGGCGGCAACGCGACAGGTGACCCCGTCGTCCTGGTCGCGGGACAGGGCGTCTCGAGCCGGTCCTGGTCTCCGCTGCTGCCGACGCTCGGTGCCCGGCACCGGGTGATCACATTCGACACCCGCGGGGTCGGCGACAGCGAGCCCGGCGCCGACGTGCGCTTCACGACGGCGGCGCTCGCCGAGGACATCGTCGCCGTTCTGGACGCCGCAGGGATCGACAGGGCGCACGTGTACGGGCACTCGATGGGCGGCCGGGTCGCGCAGTGGTTCGCGATCAACCACCCCGATCGCCTGGGCGCCCTCGTGCTCGGCGCGACGAGCGGCGGCGATGACCGGGGTCTGACCCGCACGGCTGACGTCGCCCAGCGCATGGCCCGGGGCGACGCGCTCTCCATGGGTCCGCTGTTCTTCACGGATGCCTTCATCGCGTCCCACCCGGAGCTCGTCGCGGCCATGTTCGTACGACCGACCTCGGTCCACACCCGGCGCCTCCTGTTCGGCGCGAGCACCGCGCACGACGCCTGGGACCACCTCCCCGGGATCACCGCGCCGACGCTTGTGCTGCACGGCGACGCCGACGAGGTCACTCCTCCCGGGAACGGCGAACGCCTCGCCGAACATATTCCGAATGCCGCATTCGGGGAGCTGCCCGGGCTCCGGCACGGCTACTTCCTCGAGAGCGCGTGGGCGACGGATGCCGTCCTCAGGTTCTTCGCGGCGCATCCGCTCGCCGCCTGACGCAGCTTTTCTCCTCGCGCACCCCCTGCGCTGGGTTGCGACACGTGACGCGCGACGCGTGCCGGCCGCCGAAGCTAGGGGCGGGCCGAGTGAGAGCGCGGGCGCAGCGGGATCGTCGCGAGCACGGCGCGACCGGCCGGGTCGGCCCGGGGCGCCATGTCGACGAGAGCGATCTGGCCGAGTTCGAGGATGTCGCCGGTATTCACCCGCGCGTGGTGCTTGTCGGTGACGTGCGCCCGGAACTCGGTTCCGGTGAACGCCGCCTCCCCTGGCGCAGTCGCGAACGGCCGCACGGCCGCGACCACGAGGTCGTGCAGCGCGGTCAGCCCGGGGTCGGGTTCGAGCACGGTCACGGGAATGTCGTGGCGGCGCTCGAAGCGTTCCGCGCCGCCGGCGACCACGCTCAGCGCGGGCACGGCGGATGCCGAGGCCGCGAGAGCCTCCCTGATCGCGCCGGGCGCGGCATCCGTCAGGAACGGCGCCAGCACCGTCACGTGCAGGGGCCAGTCGCGCACCAGGAAGGTGGCGCCGACAGCGAGCGGCGTGAGCGGGAGGACCACGACGAGCCGGGGCATCAGCGCATCACCGCATCACCGGATCGCGCCGGTCTCGTCGTCGGCGAGGGCCAGGTCGATGAAGGCCCGCACCGCCGCCGAGAGCCGCCGGGTGCGCGACGCCGCGAGGTAGACGGTGAAGTCGGGCATGCCCGCGACGGGGAGGCGTCGCACGTTGCGGGCGTCCCGGGCGGCGAATTCGGGCAGCAGGGCGACGCCGAGCCCGTTGGTCACGTATTCGGCGGCGGTGCCGATGTCGGAGACCTCGATCATCACCCGGCGTTCGAGGCCGGCCGCGGCGAAGGTCTCGTCCACGATCTGCCGGCTCGCGTAGCCGGGCGGCAGGTCGATGAATTCCTCGGGGGCGAGGTCGTCGAGATGGTCGAGGCCGACGTGCCCGGCCGTGGCGAGGCGGTGATCGGCCGGGACCACGAGCACCATCGGCGAGGAGGAGATCGGCGCGGCCACGAGCTGGGTGGGCACGGGTCCGCTGAGCGCGAGGAAGGCGAGGTCGAGTTCGCCGGTCGCGAGCTCGTCGAGGAGCCCGGCCGAACCGCGCCTGGCCGCGCGCAGCCGCACCCCGACCCCCGGGTGGCCGGTGCGGAACAGCCCGAGCAGTCGCGGCACGTTGACGAGGGTGACCGAGGTCATCAGGCCGATCACGATCGACCCCGTGATCGCGTGGGTGGTCTCCTCGGCGGCATCGCGCACCCCGTTCACGGCATCGAGCGCCTCGCGCACCTTGGGCAGCAACAGCTCGCCCGTCGAGGTGAGCCGGATCTGCCTGCGGCTGCGGTCGAAGAGCTCGACGCCGAGTTCGTTCTCGAGCGACCGCACCCCCGCGGACACCGCGGACTGCGCGATCGTGAGCCGGTCGGCGGCGCGCGTGAAGCTCAGTTCGCTCGCCACCGCGCTGAAGAATTCGAACTGTCGCACATCCACTCGTGCATCATCTCATTTACAGATCGTTTCCATCACCATTCGGCGTTGTTTCTTATCTGTCGGAGCGGGACGATAGATACAGGGAGCCGCTCGAATGGCGAACCGGAAGGCATGACGTGACGAACAATTCAACTGTCCTGGGCAGCGGCCCCGTGGCGGACGCCCCGATCCAGGCGGATGCCCGCGTCCAGACCGATCCTCATTCCGCGGTCCCCTCGATAACGGATGGCCTCGGCGCGCCCGCCGCGCCCCGGCGCTCGGCCGACCGGGTCGTCGAGGTGCTCAAGGCCCACGGGGTGAAATGGGTGTTCGGCGTTCCCGGCGCCAAGATCGACCCCGTCTACGACGCCCTCGTCGACGACGGCCCCGAACTCATCGTCTGCCGGCACGAGCAGAATGCGGCCTTCATGGCCGCGGCCGTCGGCCGGCTGAGCGGCCAGCCCGGGGTCGTGCTCGTCACGAGCGGGCCCGGCACCTCCAACCTCGCGACCGGCCTGCTCACGGCCACGACAGAGGGCGACCCGATGGTCGCGATCTGCGGCGCGGTCTCCCGCGCCGACCGGCTCAAGCGCACCCACCAGTCCATGGACGCCGTCGGCATGCTCTCCGCCGTGACCAAGTCCGCAGGCGAGGTCAGCGTCGCCGACAACGTGCCGGAGGCCATCGCCAACGCGTTCCGACGCGCGACCCAGGAGCCCAAGGGCGCCGCCGCCGTCGTGCTCCCGTATGACGTGCTCGTCGACACGACGACCGTGTCGATGACGGGACCGCACTGGGTGCCGCGCCTCGGCGCCGCCCCGGCGGAGAGTGTCACGCGCGCGGCCGCACTTCTGAAGGGCGCGAAGTTCCCGGTCATCCTCGCCGGCGCACGTGCAGGGTCCGACCGCGCGACCGTTGCCCTGCATCGCCTTCTCGGCGTCGCCGACCTGCCCGTCGTCGAGACGTTCCAGGCGGCCGGCGTGCTGTCCCACGAGCTCGAAGAGCACTACCTCGGCCGGGTGGGCCTGTTCCGCAACCAGCCGGGCGACATCCTGTTGCACAAGGCCGACCTCATCCTCGCGATCGGCTACGACTTCGTCGAGTACGAGCCCTCGAAGTGGAACAAGGACCACCAGCGCCGGATCATCCACCTCGACGAGCTCTCCGCAGACCTCGACGACTACTACCGCCCGACGGTCGAGCTGCGCGGCGACGTCGCCGAGACCATCGACGCGCTCGCCCGGCAGATCGACGGCCTCGAGCTCAGTGCCGCGGCATCCGCTGTCGTCGCCACCGAACGGGCCCGCCTCGCCGAGGCCGACGAACCGCACTGGAACGACGACGAGTCGGAGGGTGTGCACCCCGCGGCCCTGACCCTCGCGATGCGCAACCTGCTGCCCGATGACACGACCGTGCTCTGCGACGTGGGGTCGCACTACATCTACATGGCCAGGCACTTCCGCACCTATCACCCGCGTACCCTGCTCTTCTCCAACGGGCAGCAGACCCTCGGCGTCGCCCTTCCGTGGGCGATCGCCGCGAGCCTCGTGCGGCCGGGCACCCCGGTCGTCTCCGTCTCGGGCGACGGCGGGTTCCTCTACTCGGCGATGGAACTCGAGACCGCGGTGCGCCTCGGCTCGACGTTCACCCACGTGATCTTCAACGACGGCACCTACGACATGGTCGCGTTCCAGCAGCAGGGCAAGTACGGCCGCACCTCCGGCGTGCAGCTCGGCGACTACGACGCGGTCAAGTACGCCGAATCCTTCGGCGCCCACGGTTACCGGGTCACGCACCTCGACGACTTCGCGGGCGTGCTGAAACAGGCCATGGCCGAGCCAGGGCCGAGCATCATCGACGTGCGCGTCGACTACCGAAACAACCGGGATGAGCTCATGGCTGATCTGGAAAGCGATGTGCTGCAGTGAGTGAATTCACGGTCTCCCGACACGAGATCTTCCAGACGAGCCTGATGAGCGCCCTGCTCGACGGCGTGTACGAGGGCGAGATGACCGTGCGCGACCTGCTCGGCCACGGCAGCTTCGGCATCGGCACCTTCAACGGGCTCGACGGCGAGATGCTGATTCTCGACGGCAGCTGCTACCAGCTGCGTGCCGACGGCGGAGTCTCCAAGGCCGATCTCGGCGCGCACACCCCGTACGCGGTCGTCACGAACTTCGTCCCTCACGTCGAGAGCGATCTGCCGGAGGGTGTCCTGCGCGCGGAGGCATCCGCCTTCATCGACCGCATGACCTCGTCGGAGAACTACATGTACGCGCTGCGGATCGACGCCGAGTTCGAGTGGATCACCATGCGCACGGTCGTCAAGCAGGAGAAGCCGTATCGCCCGATGGTCGAGGCCACCGATGAGGACGCGATCGTCGAGCTGCACAACGTGACCGGCACGATCGTCGGCTTCCGCACCCCGCTCTACGAGCAGGGCATCGGCGTTCCCGGCTGCCACGCCCACTTCGTCACCGACGACCGCCGCGCCGGCGGCCACGTGCTCGACTTCAAGCTGAAGTCCGGCCACGCCGCCCTCTGCCTCGGCACCGACCTGCGCCTGCAGCTGCCGCTGACGGATGCCTTCCGCGACGCCAATCTCTCGCCAGACGACCTCGAGTGGCAGCTGCAGAAGACCGAGGCGCACGCCAAGTAGGCGCTCCTGCGGTCTCGGGTCACGGGGGCGCGGCAGAACGGGACGCCGACACTAGTGTCGGAAAACCCTTTCCTGCCGAGCCGTAGGATCGATGGAACGGTGTGCTCCAGCCTTCCGACTGTGCCGGTCCACCGGCAACGGAAGGACCATACGTGCTCTCTCGACCCCGGGTCGTCATCGTCGGCGGCGGAATCAGCGGACTGGCGACAGCCCACTATCTGCACCAGTCTCTCGGGGACGGGGTCCTGATCACCGTGCTCGAGGCCTCCCCCCGCCTCGGCGGCAAGATCATCACCGAGGACTTCGCCGGGCACTCGGTCGACGCCGGCCCCGATGCGCTGATGGTGCGCGCACCCGTCGCCGTGAACCTCCTCACCGACCTGGGCCTCGCCGACCTCGTCGTCGCACCCGCGAGCGGGGGATCGCGGATCTGGTCCCGCGGACGCCTCCGCACGCTGCCCGCAGGAACCGTGTTCGGCATCCCCGACCGACTGCTGCCGCTGCTCCGGTCACGCCTGCTCTCCCCGCTCGGCTTCGCCCGGGTACTCCTCGACCTCGTGCTCCCCGCCGGGCGCACCCTGCCGGCCGATCCCACGATCGCCGAGATCGTGGTCCCGCGGATGGGCCACGAGGTCTTCGACCGGCTCGTCGACCCCCTTCTCGGCGGCATCCACGCCGGTCGCGCCGATGAGCTCAGCGCGCACAGCACCGCCCCCGACATCGAGGTGCTCGCCCGCGGCAACCGCAGCCTGAACCTCGCGCTCCGCCGCCGGCGCCGCGCCGCGGCCGCGAAGGCCGCCGCCGCGTCCCGCTCCGCATCCGTGCCCGTCGCCACCGCGGGGGATGCCGCGGCCGGGTCCCGCGCGACGGCGCCCGCCGGAACGGCACCCCGGCTCGCCCGGGCCGGCGGGGCCACCCTCGTCACTGTCGAGGGCGGACTCGCCCGCCTCATCGACGCGCTCGCCGCGCGGGCGGCGAGCGACGACATCCGCCTCGGCACGGCCGCCACGAGTCTGGCCCGCGAGGGTGCCGGCTACCTCGTGGGTCTCTCCGACGGGACGAGTGCCGAGGCCGACGCCGTCGTGATCGCCACCCCCGCCTTTGTCGCCGCCGGCCTGCTCCTGGCCGAGAACCCCGTGCTCGGGGCCGCGCTCGCCGGGATCCCCTACACGGACGTCGCGACGATCTGCCTCGCCTACCCGCGCTCCGCGCTCGGTCGCCCGCTCGGCGGCAACGGGTTCCTGGTTCCGCCGGTCGAGGGCAAACTCGTGGTCGGCTGCACGTTCTCGAGCGAGAAATGGCCGCACCTCGCCGATGAGGCGACCGTCATCATCCGCTGCATGGTCGGGCGCGCCGGGGACACCCGCTGGGCCGGCCTCGACGACACGACCCTCGTCGCGCAGGTGCACGCCGAACTCGTCGAGGCGCTCGAGCTGACCGGGAGACCCACCAGCCACCACATCGAGCGCTGGCCGCTCGGGATGCCGCAATACGTCGTCGGGCACCAGGGCCGGCTCGACACCGCCGACCTGGAGCTCGCTGCACTGCCCGGGGTGCACCTGACCGGATCGGGCTATCGCGGAGTCGGCCTCGCGAGTTGCGTCGCCGACGCCGAACGGGTCGCCACCCGGATCGCCGAAAGCATCGCCGCCGGCACCATCGCCGCGGCGCAGGCACCGAGCGAGGTCGGCGCATGAGCATCGTCGACGAGACCAGAAGCCACGTGCTCGGCTACCCCGCCGTGCTGCCGACGCTGCCCGCCGCCCGGCGCGGCCCCGGCCCCGACTACTCGAAGCGCCCGATGCTCGTGTTCTGGGAGACGACCCGGGCCTGCGCCCTCGCCTGCAAACACTGCCGCGCGAGCGCGACGATGCAGGCGCTGCCCGGTGAACTCACGACGGCCCAGGGCAAGGACCTGATCGACCAGATCGCCGGTTTCGGCCGGCCGTACCCGATCCTCGTGCTCACCGGCGGCGACTGCCTGATGCGCCCCGACCTGTTCGAACTCGTCGAGTACGCCACCGGTCTCGGACTGCCGACGGCCCTCTCACCCTCGGTCACGCCCACCCTCACCGCCGCGATGATCGAGAAGATCGTCGCGAGCGGGGTGAAGGCCGTATCGGTCAGCCTCGACGGTGCGAGCGCGCCGACCCACGAGGGCGTGCGCGGCATCCCCGGCCACTTCGAGGACACCGTCAACGCCATCCGCGCCCTCGCCTCGGCCGGGCTCAGCGTGCAGGTGAACACGACGGTGATGCGCGCGAACGTCGACGAACTGGCGGATGTCGCCGCCCTCATCTCGAACGCGGGCGCGGCCATCTGGGAGGTCTTCTTCCTGGTCCAGGTCGGACGCGGCGTCTCGACGGAGGCTGTCACGCCCGAGGAACACGAGGAGATCTGCCACTTCCTCTTCGATGCTTCCCAACACGGTTTCATCGTCCGCACGGTCGAGGCCCCGTTCTTCCGCCGGGTTGTCGCCCGGCGCCGCGCGGGAGACCCTGCACCGGAGACCGCGCTATACCAACGGCTGGCCGGCCGGCTCGAGTCCCTGATGGGGCCGCCGATCGGACTGCCCCGCGCGCAGACGGCGTCGACCCGCGACGGCAAGGGCATCGTCTTCGTCGCCTACGACGGCGAGGTCTACCCGGCCGGTTTCCTGCCGCTCGGCCTCGGCAATGTCGAAACGACCCCGCTCGCCGAGATCTATCGCGACAACCCGCTGCTCAAGCAGATCCGCGCGACCGAATTCAGCGGCCGTTGCGGCAGCTGCGAATACGCCGACCTCTGCGGCGGCTCGCGGGCGCGCGCCTTCGCCTCGAGCGGAGATCCCCTCGGCGAAGACCCGGCCTGCCCGTACCAGCCGGGCGCGGATGCTGCGGCCGGCCTGACGGCATGAGCGAGCCGGGGGAGGAAACCCAGCCTGACCGCACATACGACGCCGTGCTCCTGCTCGGCTTCGGCGGCCCAGAGGGGCAGGACGACGTCATCCCCTTCCTCCGCAACGTCACCCGTGGTCGCGGCATCCCCGAGGAACGGCTCGAGACCGTCGCGACCCACTATCGGGCCTTCGGGGGAGTGAGCCCGGTCAACGGGCAGAACCGGGCCCTGCGGGCCGCCCTCGAGGCGGAGTTCACCGACCGGGGTGAGCCGCTGCCGGTGTACTGGGGCAACCGCAACTGGACGCCCCTACTCGCGGACACCGTGCTGGCGGCATCCGCTGCCGGTCATACCCGGCTCCTCGCGATCACGACGAGCGCGTACAGCTCATATTCGAGCTGCCGCCAGTACCGTGAGGACATCGCCGGGGCCCTGACCGCGACGGGGCTCGACGCCACCGGGCGCATCGACGCGGTGCGCCCGTACTTCGGCGAGTCCGGCTTCGTCCTGCCCTTCGTCGAGGGCGCGCGTGCCGCTCTCGCGCGCCTCGCGGCGCGGGGCGTGCCGGTCGATCGCACCCAGGTGCTCTTCACGACGCACTCGATCCCGACAGCGGATGCCGACCGGAGCGGTCCGCGCGACGCCGGCTGGGGCACGGGTGGGGCCTACCTCGCCCAGCACCGGGCCGTCGCGGTCGCCGTGATGGCCGCCCTCGCCGAACCGGGCGCTGCCGCCCCCGATGCACGCCAGCCGGCCTGGTCGCTCGCCTTCCAGTCCCGCTCGGGCCCGCCGGCGATGCCGTGGCTTGAACCCGACGTCAACGACGCGCTCAGGGCGCTCGCCGCCGACGGAACCGAGGCAGTCGTGATCGTGCCGATCGGCTTCATCTCCGACCACATGGAGGTGCTCTGGGACCTCGACACCGAGGCCGCCGCCACCGCAGCCAGCCTCGGACTGGCGGTGGAACGAGTCGCAACCCCCGGCATCCACCCCGCCTTCGTCGCGGCCCTCGCCACCCTCGCCCTCGAGCGCCAGCACGGCCCCGTACTGCCCGGCTGCCCCGGCGGATGCTGCGAGAAGGGGGCCGGCCGTGCCGCACGCTAGTCCTGCCCGGCCCCGCACTGAACACCTGGGACGGGCGGGGCCGGGGACACTTGTAGTCTGGTTGCGATATTTCCCCCGGGCGAAGGCGCAGGCACGATGAACCAGATCGAGACGGATGCCGGGGCGCTGCCCCCGATCGAAGCCGAGCTGCAGCGGGTGGTCCGGCCCCGCGCCCGCGTCATCATCGACAACGACTTCTCCGGGGATCCGGACGGCCTCGTCCAGCTCGCGCACCACGTGCTGTCGCCGTCGGTCGAGATCCGGGCGATCATCGGTTCGCACCTGCGCCCCGGCGACCCGTTCGATCCCTCGGAGCAGACCGCGACGAACGCGGCCGCCGCCGCCGAAAAGGTCCTCGACCTGCTCGGGCGCACCGGGAGCATCCCGGTCATCGCCGGGTCGAACGTCGGGCTCAGCGACCGGACCACGGCCATCCGCTCTGCCGCAACCGACCTGATCATCCGGGAGGCGCTCCGCGACGACACCGAGCTTCCGCTCTTCGTCGCGTGCGGCGCCGGGCTCACCGAGATCGCGAGCGCCTACCTGCTCGAGCCGCGGATCGCCGACCGGCTGACCCTGGTCTGGATCGGGGGGCCCGAACACGACGGGATCGCGGCCGCGCCGCCGGGGACGAGCGGCGCGGAATACAACCTCGCCATCGACATCCGTGCGGCCCAGGTGATCTTCGACTCCCGGATTCCGCTCTGGCAGGTGCCGCGGGACGCCTACCGGCAGACGCTTTTCTCCTGGGCCGAGCTGCTCACCTCGGTACGGCCCTGCGGTGCGATCGGCCGGCACCTCTACGCGGCGCTCGCCGGGGTCGCGGGCACGGCCGGACGGCACGGGATCAACCTCGGTGAGACGTACATCCTCGGTGACAGCCCGCTCGTGCTCCTGACCGCGCTGCACTCCAGTTTCGAGCCTGACCCGTCCTCGAGCGCATGGGTCACCTGCACCGCCCCACGGATCCTCACGGACGGCAGCTACGATCCCACGCCGCGGCAGGGTCCGCGCCCGATCCGGGTCTACACCCGGCTTGACCTGCGCCTGCTCTTCGCCGACTTCACCGCCAAGCTCGCTGCCCACGCCGCCGCTGGAGAGTGACCTTTCCGGTCGAGAGTGCCAGGCCTACCGGTGACTCTCGACCGGAAAGGGCCGGGGAGAGTTCTAGAAGTCGATCGTGAAGAGGGGGCGCAGGTAGCGCCGGAGCTCCTCAGCCATGTCGAGGGTGTCCGGGGCGAGCAGCCACTGCACCTGCAGGCCGTCGCTGAGCGCGATGAGTGACCGCGCGGCGCTCGCCGGCTCGACTCCATCGACCAGCTGGCCCGCCGCCTGGACATTGGTGAACGCGTCGACCATCAGGCCGACGACCCAGGTATACCGGTCGAGGAAGTACTGGTGGGCCGGGTGTTCTGGCGCCGTCGCCTCGGCGGAGAGCACACAGTGCAGTTCCACAAGACCCGGTGCGAATTCGGCGTTGTACTCCGCCACGCGCACGATGCCGCGAATCGTCTCGATGTCGGGCGTGCCATCGATGGGGACGAGCGCCACGGAGCGCTCGTCGCGCAGTGCGAGCACGCCCGCGAGCAGTTCGTTCTTGTTCGAGAAGTGGTGCAGCAGGCCGGCCTGGCTCATTCCGACCCGCTCGGCGATCTCCCGTAGCGAACCGTTGCGAAAACCGTGGTTGGCGAACACCTCGATGCCGGCCTCGAGGATTTCCCGACGTCGGCCTGCCGTTTTGGCGTAGCTCCCACGCGACTTCCCCGTCATAGTCATGCGCTGACTCTAGCGCGGAAAATAACGATTTGACGAAAACCTAGTAGTTAATCGCTTTTCCTGTTAGCTTTTCAGCCACGCGACCCAAAGAGGGGTCACCCACTGAAAGGGAACACCGATGTTCCGATGGAAAAGCCTCACGGCGGCCGCAGCAGTTCTTGCTCTCGGCCTGACCGGTTGCTCGGCAACCAGCACCACGACCACCTCCGGCGCCCCGACCACACTCACCCTCGGCGTGATCGTTCCAGCTACCACCTTCTCGGCCGCGGATATCGCATTCGCCAATGAGGCCCCCTACGGCCAGGCGGTCTACGACACCCTCCTCAAGGCGGATCCGACCGGCGAGGTCGGACCCGACCTGGCCACCAAGTGGGAGTACAACGACACCAAGACGGTGCTCACCCTGACCCTTCGCGACGACGTCACCTTCACCGACGGCACCAAGTTCAACGCGGATGCCGCGGCCCAGAACCTGATCCGCTTCCGTGACGGCGCCTCGCCGAACAAATCCTTCCTCGCGTCACTCGCCGACGCGAAAGCCGTCGACGACACCCATGTCGCCCTCACCCTCACCCAGGCCGACCCGGCCCTGCTGCACTACCTGACCCAGAACGCCGGTATGCAGGAGAGCCCCAAGGCCTTCGGCAACGCCGACCTCAAGACCAACCCGGTCGGCAGCGGCCCGTACATCCTCGACACCACCAAGACCGTCGTCGGTACGAACTACGAGTTCACCAAGAACCCGAAGTACTGGGACCCGAGCTCCGTGCACTACGACAACCTCTCCATCAAGGTGCTCGCCGATGTCACCGCGATGCTGAACGCCGTCAAGGGCGGCCAGCTCAACGGCGCCAAGCTCACCGTCAACACCAACAACGCCGAGGTCGAAGCGGCCGGCTACACGCTGAACCCGTTCGAGCTGGACTGGACCGGTCTCATCCTGCTCGACCGCGACGGTTCGATGAACCCGGCCTTCAAGGACGTCCGGGTCCGCCAGGCGCTCAACTACGCGATCGACACCAAGGCCATGCTGACCGCGGTCGGTGAAGGCCTCGGCACCCCGACCACGCAGATCTTCCCGAAGAGCTCCGTCGCCTACGACGCGTCCCTCGACTCCCGCTACGCCTTCGACCCGGCCAAGGCCAAGTCGCTCCTCGCAGACGCCGGCTACGCGGGCGGCCTCACGATCGACATGCCGAGCACCTCGCTCATCGGCCCGGCGATCTTCACCCTCGTCCAGCAGCAGCTCAAGGACGTCGGCATCACGGTGAACTACACCGACACCGGCACGAACTTCATCGCCGACCTCCTCGCCCCCAAGTACGCCGCGTCCAGGATGCAGCTGCAGCAGGACAACGACTGGGCGCTCGTGAACTTCGAGATCACCCCGACCGCGACCTTCAACCCGACCAAGTACCAGGACCCGAAGGTCGACGCGTTCGTCGCGACCATCCTGAACGGCAGCAAGGACGAGTCCGACGCCGCGCTCAAGGACCTGAACGCCTACGTCGTCGAGCAGGCCTGGTTCGCCCCGTGGTACCGCGTGCAGTCCAACTACGCCACGGATGCGAAGACGAAGGTCATCCCTCAGGTCGGCAACGCCTACCCGTACCTCTGGAACTTCACGCCCGTTTCCTAGCCGCGGCATGGTCCCGTCATAGACCGGGTCGGGGGCCGGCGCGCAGCCCAGCGCGCCGGTCCACGACCGGGTTTCAGCCCGGAAAAATAAAAAGCTAATAACTATTCGTAATTCATGGTTGAAAACCTAGTGCTCGTTCGTTTTTGATGTTAGCTTTGCTGCACGGAGCCCACAGTGGGGCTGCACTTGTACGTGAAAGGGACCGAAGATGTTCCGATGGAAAAGCATGACCGCGGTAGCCGCCGTCGTGGCCCTGAGCCTGACCGGCTGTGCCGCAGGGTCGACCTCGTCCAGCTCCGCTGCGACGACTCTCACCCTGGGCGTCGTCGTCCCGGCCTCGACCTTCGCCGCAGCGGACATGAACTTCGCGACGCAGACCGCATACGGTCAGGCCGTCTACGACACCCTGCTCAAAGCGGATCCGAGCGGTGAGGTCGGCCCGGACCTGGCAACAAAATGGGCGTACAACGCCGACAACACGGTGCTGACCCTCACCTTGCGTGACGACGTCACCTTCACGGACGGCACCAAGTTCGACGCCGATGCCGCAGCCCAGAACATTATCCGGTTCCGTGACGGCGCCTCGGCCAACGCGTCGTTCCTGAAGTCGGTATCCGCCGCGACCGCGACGGACCCCACCACGCTGACGATCACCCTCACCGAGGCCGACCCGGCGCTGCTGCACTACCTGACCCAGAACGCCGGCATGGTCGAGAGCCCCAAGGCCTTCACCAGCGCCGACCTGCAGACCAACCCGATCGGCAGCGGTCCCTACATCCTCGACACGGCCAAGACCGTCGTCGGCACGAGCTACGAGTTCACCAAGAACCCGACCTACTGGGACCCGACGAGCGTGCACTACGACAACCTGTCCCTCAAGGTCTACGCGGACGGCACGGCACTCCTCAACGCCGTCAAGGGCGGCCAGATCAACGGTGCCGCGGTCGCGGACAGCAGCACGATCCCTGAGTTCGAAGCGGCCGGCTACACGATGAACCCGTTCGAGCTGGACTGGACCGGCCTCATCCTCTTCGACCGTGACGGCACGCTGAACCCGGCGTTCAAGGACGTGCGGGTGCGCCAGGCCATCAACTACGCATTCGACAGCAAGTCCCTGCTGACCGCGGTCGGCGAGGGCCTCGGCACCCCGACGAGCCAGATCTTTCCGACCAGCTCGGTCGCCTACGACGAGAGCCTCGACTCCCGCTACTCCTACGACCCGGCCAAGGCCAAGGCGCTCCTCGCCGAAGCCGGCTACTCCGGCGGGCTCACGATCGACATGCCGACCACGAGCTTCGTGCCTGCGGCCACCTTCACCCTCATCCAGCAGCAGCTCAAGGACGTCGGCATCACCGTGAACTACACGGATGCCGGCAACAACTTCATCGCCGACATCCTGGCCCCGAAGTACGCCGCGACCTGGATGCAGCTGCAGGAAGACACCGACTGGGCGCTGATCAACTTCGAGCTCACCCCGAACTCGACCTTCAACCCGACGAAGTACGACGACCCCACGGCCGACGCGCTCATCGCCACCGTGCACACGGGTTCGAAGGCCGACGCCGATGCCGCCGCGAAGAAGCTCAACGCCTACATCGTCGAGCAGGCCTGGTTCGCGCCGTGGTACCGCGTGCAGTCCAACTTCGCGACGGATGCGAAAACGAAGGTGGTCACCCAGGTCGGCAACACCTACCCGTACCTCTGGAACTTCACCCCGGTGTCCTAACCGGGACACATCACCACCACCCGGGCCGCCCCCGGCGCCC
>NZ_JASJXJ010000040.1:0-25982 GCF_035018685.1 Cryobacterium sp. RTC2.1 | reverse complement strand
CAGACCACGGCGGTCTCGCGCTGGTTGGTGATGCCGACGGCGGCGATGTCGTGCCGGGTCAGGTTCGCCTTGGACAGTGCCTGCCCGATGACCTCGCGGGTGTTGTTCCAGATCTCCATCGGGTCGTGCTCGACCCAGCCGGCGCGGGGGAAGATCTGCTCGTGCTCGAGCTGGCCGTTCGAGACGATCGAACCGGCCTTGTCGAAGATGATCGCCCGGGTGCTGGTCGTCCCCTGGTCGATCGCGATGACGTAGTCAGCCATTGATAACTCCTTCGTTATTCGTGTGTGTGTCAGGTTAAGCGGGTGAGGTGAAAGCTGTGTGGGAATGTCCGGCGAGGCGGCCGCCCCGGCCGGCGCCACCGGCGGACGCCGGGCTAGGCGAGGACCGGCAGGAGTGCTGTGGAGACGAGGCCGGCGAGGACGCCGCCGATGACGGGTCCGACGACCGGCACCCAGGAGTACGCCCAGTCTGACGAGCCCTTGCCCTTGATCGGCAGGATGAAGTGCGCGATGCGCGGTCCCAGGTCACGGGCCGGGTTGATCGCGTACCCGGTCGGCCCACCGAGCGAGGTGCCGATCACGATGACGAGCAGGGCCACTGGCAGGGCGCCCAGAGCGGCGAGGCCGCCGGACGTGCCCTGCCGCCCGCCGCCGAAGGCGATCACGACGAAGACCAGAACGAAGGTGCCGATGATCTCGGTGACGAGGTTCCAGCCGTAGGAGCGGATGGCCGGGCCGGTCGAGAAGACGCCGAGTTTGTTCGCCGGGTCGGGCTCCTGGTCGAAGTGCTGCTTGTACGCGAGCCAGCAGAAGACGGCGCCGATGATGGCGCCGACCATCTGCGCGCCGATGTAGACGAGCACCGACAGGAAGTTCACCGGGACCCTGGAGCCGAACTCCGTCGCGCCCGATGCGACGAGGCCGAGCGTCACGGCGGGGTTCAGGTGCGCCCCCGAGTTGTAGGAGACGATGACGCCGGAGTAGACCGCGAGGCCCCAGCCGATGTTCACCATCAGGAAGCCGCCACCGAGCCCCTTGTTCTTGGCGAGGGCCACGTTGGCGACCACCCCGCAGCCGAGGAGAACCAGGAGGGCCGTGCCCACAAGCTCCGAGAGGAAAACGATACTGAGATTGTCCACATTGACACCCTTGTTCAGTGAAGCCGAGTTGCTGACGTTGGTGATGAAACAACGTTTGGGCCGATGATGGCCGTAAAACGAATCTCGAGAAACCTATCGGCTCAGCGCGGCCAATGGTGCATCCACGCGTGCACGTTTGTGCAGATCGTGGGCTACGCGCGTGGAGCGGATGCCGCGTCGACCGTGGTGAGCTCGACAGCATGCCGGTCGCGCAGCACGTCGACGGCGAGGTCGAGCTCGGCTGCCCCGCGCGCGGAATCCCAGCCCAGCACGGGAGCGAGGACTCCGGCGAGTTCTTCGAGCAGCGCCAGGCTGAGCTCACCACGGAAGGCCATGCTCGTTCGTCGCAGCACGAGGTCGGTCAGGTGCACCACGGATTCTGTGGCCGCGAGGAACTCAATCTCGCGACGGGAGTAATCGGCGTGGTGTTCCAGCGCTTCGTCCGGTTCCGCGGTGATGAAGTCGATCACGTCGACCGCGCGGGTGCCGTAGCGGGTCAGCAGTTCGTCGGCCCTCGAGGCGCCGACCTCGTCGCCGTTCGCGACGATCCACACCCGGTGCGCGGCATCCGTCGACGGGAAGTTGCGACCGCCGCCGATGGGAAGGCCGGCCGTCGACACGACCCGGGTGCGGCCGAGCAGGGCGAGGATGTCACCGCTCAGGTGCTCGGCGAGGGCCCGGAACGTCGTCCACTTGCCGCCGACGAGGCTGAGCAGGGTGCCCGGTCGGGCACCGAGCGGACGGGACTCGATGCGGTAGTCGCGGGAGACGAACCCCGGCGCCTCGTCGTCGTGCCGCGGCAGCGGACGCACACCGGCGAACCGGAAGACGATCTCTGAGCGGTCGACGGCCACATCCGGGAAAACGTGCTTGACGAGATCGAAGAAGTAGTCGACCTCGGCCTCAGTGCAGCGCGCGGGCTGGGTCATATCGTGTTCGAGGTCGGTGGTGCCGACCAGCACCCGGCCCGCAAGCGGGTAGATCAACACGATGCGGCCGTCCTTGTGCTCGAAGAAGATTTCGCGGCCACCCGTTGCCGCGAGAAGCTCCCGGTTGTCGAGCACGATGTGCGACCCCTTGGTGCCGCCCATGTACGTGCTGGTCTGGCCGAGGGCCGTGTTCGTGAGGTCGGTCCAGGGCCCGGACGTGTTCACGACGATGTCGGCCTCGAAGCTGAATTCGGCGCCGGTGACCGCGTTCCGAAGACGCACGCCCGCGGCATCCATGCCGATGGCCTCGATGTAGTTGGCGCTGCGCGCGTGCGCACCGGCGGCCAGGCCGTCGGCCAGCACGTCGAGCGCGAGGCGCTCGGGGTCGTGCATCGAGGCGTCGAAGTAAGTGGCCGTGTACTTCAGGCCCGGGTTGAGGCGCGGCAGCAGTCTGAGCGAGGCCTTCCTGCCGAGGAACTCGTGCCGGGGCACCGTGCCGCCGTCGCGGGAGAAGGAGTCGTAGAGCATCATGCCGATCTTGATCAGCAAGGCGCCACGTTCCTGGGCCGCAGCCTGGCGGTGAGTGAGAAAGCGCATCGGCGCCGACATCACCCCGGAGAAGGTGGAGTAGATCGGAATGGTCGTCTTGAGGGGCTTGACGTAGTGCGGGGCGATCTTCAGCAGGCTGTTGCGTTCCTCGACCGACTCCTTGACCAGGCGGAATTCCCCGTTCTCGAGGTAGCGCACACCACCGTGGATCATGTGGGAGGAGGCCGACGAGGCGCCGGAGACGTAGTCGCCCTTGTCGACGATCGCGACGTCGATGCCCTGCATCGCCAGGTCACGGAAGGTCGCGATGCCGTTGATCCCGGCTCCGATGATGAGCACCTGGGCCCGGGGGAGTTGCTGCAGGGCGGCCTGGGCGGCGGCTCCGGACAGCGGACGGGCGGAGGATGACTGATCGGGAGTTGACGGCACTGATTCGCTCACTTCTTTGCGGCTGGGAAACTATGCGGGACGGGAGACTTCTCCTACCCTGCTAAGTTCTACACAAACGGTCAAGAACCGTGAACATATGTGCAAGGAGTCGCCGTGATCCATCCGAATGATCCGCCCCTGTCCGACCGCACCTCGGACGCCCTCACCGCGGCGCAGCTGTATTACGTGCAGGACCTCACGATGGAGGCCATCGCGCAGGAGCTGCACACCTCCCGTTCGTCGGTGTCACGCCTGCTCAGCCAGGCCAGGGCCAGCGGGCTGGTCGACATCCAGATCCGCTCTCCGCTCGATGCTCCCAGCCGGGTCGAGAAGCTGATCCTGGACCGGTTCCAGGTCACCGCGCACGTTCTGCCGGTGCCCGACTATGCCAGCGACGTCGACAGGCTGGAGCGAGTTGCCCTGTCCGTTGCACGGATTCTCGGCGAATTCTTCGACTCGAACATGATCATGGGCATCGCCTGGGGCTCCACGATGAATGCCGTCAGCCGCCACCTGACACCGAAGCGCACCCACAACGCGCAGATCGTGCAGTTGAACGGCGCCGGAAACACCCGCAGCACGGGCCTCGACTACGCCAATGAGATCCTGCGGCGATTCAGCAACGCGTTCGACGCCCGCCTGGAGCAGTTCCCGGTTCCCACCTTCTTCGACGACCCGGCCACACGCACGGCCTATTGGCGTGAACGCGGACTGCGCCGGTTGCTGGAAATGCAGGGCAACATGGATGTCGCCCTCTTCAGCGTGGGATCGCCCTTCTCCATGGTTCCCAGTCACGTGTATGTCGGCGGCTACCTCGACGACGAGGAGTTCACGGCGCTCAGCGACGCCGGGGTCGTCGGCGACGTTGCGACAGTCTTCTACCGCGCGGACGGTTCGACAGACGGCATCCCGCTCAACGACCGCGGGACCGGACCGGAACTGTCGGTGTTGCGCCGCACCCCGCGGCGCATCTGCGTTGTCGCAGGCACCTCCAAGGTGGACAGCCTGCGCGGCGCGCTGGCCGCCGGCCTCATCACCGACCTGTTCATCGACGAGGGCACCGCCCGGGCCCTGGTCGGGTCGTAAGAAAACGTCCAAATCCTGCACAGGGCCGGGAGGGAATTATCCGGGAGTGGTGGCGTTGGGCTATAACTAGAAGCAAGAAACGTGCTCCGGGGTCGGTGTAAATCCGAACCGGCGGTGAAAGTCCGCGACCCGTTCCGCCCCAGGGCGAAACGGTTGAGCTGGTGAAATTCCAGCACCGACGGTTAAAGTCCGGATGAGAGGCGCACGATTCGGTTGGACCTTCGGGGCCCGCCGAAGGATTGTGGCGTACGCGTACCCACAGTCCACCCCCGGAGTTCGTTGCAGAAACGAATGGGGCGGGAATGATCCAGGACACCGAGCGTGACATGCTCATGCGGCGCGCCCTCTCCCTCGCCGCCAATGGCCCGGCCACCGGACTGAATCCGCGGGTCGGCTGCGTCATCGTCGACCCGGACGGCGTCGTCCTGGCAGAAGGCTGGCACCGCGGCGCCGGCACTGCCCACGCCGAGGTCGACGCCCTGTCGCACCTCCCGGCCGGATCCGCCCGCGGCGCGACCGTCATCGTCACCCTCGAACCGTGCAACCACACCGGCCGCACCGGCCCCTGCGCCGTCGCCCTGATCGAAGCGGGCGTGAGCCGGGTGATCTTCGCCGTCTCCGATCCCGGCCGCGCGTCGTCCGGCGGCGCAGAGCGACTCCGCGCCGCCGACGTCGAAGTCGTCGGCGGGGTGCTCGCCGACGAGGGAGAAGCCTTCCTCGCCGACTGGCTCGTCGCCGCGCGGCTCGGCCGCCCGTTCGTGACGCTCAAGTGGGCCTCGAGCCTCGACGGCCGGACCGCCGCGGCCGACGGCTCGAGCCGCTGGATCACCGGCCCGGATGCCCGCCTCGACGTGCACCGGCGGCGCACGGCCGCAGGCGCGATCCTCGTCGGCACCGGCACCGTGCTCGCCGACGACCCGGCCCTCACCGCCCGTGCCGCCGACGGAAGCCTGCTCCCCAACCAGCCGATCCCCGTGGTGATCGGCACCCGCGCGGTGCCCGCGGATGCCACTATCCGGCACCACCCGCATCCGCCGCTGTTCTACCCCGGCCCCGACCTCAACGAGATCCTCCACGACCTGCACGCCCGCGGCATCCGCAGCGCATTCATCGAGGGCGGACCGGGACTCGCGAGCGCCTTCGTCGGGTCCGGGCTCGTCGACGAATACCTCGTCTACCTCGCTCCGACCCTGCTCGGCGGCGGCCGGCTCGCCGTCGGCGACATCGGCGTGACCGGGATCGACCAGCAACGCCGGCTCACGGTCGAGGGCATCGAGCGCCTCGGCGAGGACCTGCTCGTGATCGCCCGGCCCCTGG
Source organism: Cryobacterium sp. RTC2.1 (assembly GCF_035018685.1). Lineage (NCBI taxonomy): Bacteria > Bacillati > Actinomycetota > Actinomycetes > Micrococcales > Microbacteriaceae > Cryobacterium > Cryobacterium sp. RTC2.1. The sequence continues at coordinate 20,531 of NZ_JASJXJ010000040.1, read as the reverse complement.
ACTTCCCGCACGCGGAAACCGCACACACAGAGACAAGGATCTGACATGTTCACCGGAATCATCGAGGAACTCGGCACCGTCGACCGGGTCGAACACGGCACGGATGCCGTACGCCTGACCGTCCGCGGGCCTCTCGCCGTGTCCGGGGCCGCGATCGGCGACTCGATCTCCGTCAACGGCGTCTGCCTGACCGTCGTGGAGCGCACGCCGGAAACGTTCACCGCCGACGTGATGGCGCAGACCCTGCGCATGTCGACCCTCTCCGAGGCGGGGCCAGGGACCCCGGTCAACCTCGAGCGCGCCGCCCTCGTCGGCGGGCGCCTGGGCGGACACATCGTGCAGGGCCACATCGACGGCACGAGCGAGCTGCTCGCGGTCACCCCTGGCGACGCCTGGCGCGTGCTGCGGTTCAGCCTCTCCCCCGAACTCGCGCCCCTCGTGACGAACAAGGGCTCGATCGCCGTCGACGGGGTCTCCCTCACGGTCAGCACGATCAGCCCGGCGACCGAACCCGAGCAGTGGTTCGAAGTCTCCCTCATCCCCGAAACCCTCACGGCCACCACGCTCGGAAAACGAACGGTCGGAGAGCACGTCAACATCGAAACCGATATCCTGGCCCGCCACGTCGAGCGCATGCTCGCCCTCGCGGACGCAGGATCACGAAGGAGTCACTCATGAGCCTCGCAGACATCCCCAGCGCGCTCGCGGAACTGCGTCTCGGCAAGCCGGTCATCGTCGCCGACGACGAAGGCAGGGAGAACGAGGGTGACGTGATCATCTCGGGGCAGATGGCCACCCAGGAATGGCTCGCGTGGACCGTGCGCTACTCCTCGGGGTTCATCTGCGCGCCGATGACCAATGAGCTCGCCGACAAGCTCAACCTGCCGATCATGGTGCCGAACAACGAAGACCCCCGCGGCACGAACTACACGATCTCCGTCGACGCCGCCGACCGGCTGAGCACCGGCATCAGCGCCGCGGACCGTGCCCACACCCTGCGCGTGCTCGCCGACCCGGCATCCACCCCCTCGAGCCTGCACCGGCCGGGCCACATCATGCCGCTGCGCGCGAAGGACGGCGGCGTGCGCGAACGCGACGGCCACACCGAGGCTGCCGTCGACCTGATGAAACTCGCCGGGCTCGCCCCCGTCGCCGGAATCTCCGAGATCGTCGCAGAGGACGGCGAGATGATGCGCCTGCCCGGCCTCCTCGAGCTCGGCGAACGCGAGGGTGTGCTCGTGATCACGATCGCCGACCTGATCGCCTACCTCGACGAGTTCCACGCGGACTCCGAGCTGCCGACCGCGCACGCCATCCGGGAATCCCCGCGCGTCGACTTCGAGGTCGAGACGACCGTGCCGACCCGGCACGGCGACTTCCAGATCCGGGCATACCGCGACCGGATGACCGGAGCGGACCACGTCGCCCTCGTCTCGGGGACGCCCAGGGACGGCGCCCTCGTGCGGGTGCACTCCGAGTGCCTCACCGGGGAGGCCTTCGGTTCGCTCAAGTGCGAGTGCGGACCGCAGCTCGACGCGGCTCTCGAAACCATCCAGGCCGAGGGCGGCATCGTGATCTACCTGCGCGGCCAGGAGGGTCGCGGCATCGGCCTGATCAACAAGCTGCGGGCATACAAGCTCCAGGAACAGGGCCTCGACACGATCGACGCGAACCTCGCGCTCGGCCTGCCCGCCGACGCCCGAGACTACGGCGCCGCGAGCGCGATCCTCGACCAGATGGGCATCTCCTCGGTGCGCCTGCTCACCAACAACCCCGAGAAGCTCCGCCAGCTCGAAGAGCACGGGGTCACGGTCGTCGAACGCGTTCCGCTCATCGTCGGCGTGGGCATCGACAACCAGGAGTACCTCGCCGTGAAACGCGAACGCATGGGCCACCACCTGGCCGACCGGGACATCGTGAAAGGACTCGCACTATGAGTGGAGCAGGCTCGCCCACGGTCGTCGTCGACGGCACGGGCCTCACCATCGTCATCATCGCCGGCCGCTGGCACGACGTCATCACCGATGGGCTGATCGCCGGCGCCACCCGGGTACTCGAGGCATCCGGCGCCACGTTCTCGCTCGTGCGCGTGCCGGGCAGCTTCGAGTTGCCGGTCGCCGCGAAGGTCGCCCTCGAAAATGGGGCGGATGCCGTGGTCGCGCTCGGCGTGATCATCCGCGGCGGCACCCCGCACTTCGAGTACGTGTCCGCTGCCGCAACGGACGGTCTCACCCGGGTCGCCCTCGACACCGGAAAGCCGGTCGGCTTCGGCGTGCTCACCCTCGACGACGAGCAGCAGGGCCTCGACAGGGCCGGCCTGCCTGGTTCGAAGGAGGACAAGGGCGAGGAAGCGGCATCCGCTGCAATCAACACCGCCCAGGTGCTGCGCGCCCTCCGTATGCCGAATTCGTAATACCCGAGATCGGTCACTGGGAGCGGATGCCGGCAGGGGCATCCGTTCGCACCCTCGGCCCCGGAAACGGAAAGTCCCGATTGGGCGACGGTTCGCCTCAGGATTTGAGTCCGACGAGTCACGGACGTATGGTGCAGAGTGACCGCCACAAGCGGACACCTCCCTCCGGGTACCCCCGCGCGGGCACGACGCCTGATCGACGCCGGCGCTCCCGCACGGGTCGACACGCCCGATCACGCCCCCTCACCACGGAATGACTCTCTTCCATGTCCTCATCCACACTGTCGCATCCGTCAGCCGCAACCCCCGAGCCGCAGGCGCCCACCAACCCCCGCAGCCGCGTCGTGCTCGCGAGCCTCATCGGCACCACGATCGAGTTCTACGACTTCTACGTCTACGCGACCGCGGCGGTTCTCGTCTTCCCGCACCTCTTCTTCCCGACCGGCAATGAGACCACGGCGCTGCTCGCTTCCTTCGCGGTCTTCGGCGCGGCCATGGTCGCCCGTCCCGTCGGCGCCCTCGTCTTCGGGCACTTCGGCGACAAGGTCGGCCGCAAGGCGACCCTCGTCGGCGCGCTGCTCACGATGGGCATCGCGACCTTCCTGATCGGACTGCTCCCGACCTACGCCCAGGTCGGCTGGTTCGCCCCGCTGCTGCTCGTCGTGCTGCGCCTCGCCCAGGGCTTCGCGCTCGGCGGAGAGTGGAGCGGTGCCGCCCTCGTGGCGACCGAAAACGCTCCGAAGGGCAAACGCGCCTGGTACGGAACCTTCCCGCAGGTCGGCGCGCCGATCGGCTTCATCATCGCGAACGGCCTGTTCCTGCTGATCGCCACGCTGCTGCCGAGCGACGACCCGACCCGGCCGTCCACCGCGTTCCTCGAGTGGGCCTGGCGGGTGCCGTTCCTGTTCTCCGCGGTGATGGTCATCATCGGCCTGTGGGTGCGGCTGCGCCTCGTCGAGAGCGACGCCTTCACGAAGGCCACGCGCACGAACCGGGTGCACAAGCTCCCGCTCGCCGCGGTGTTCAAGTCCAACTGGCGCGAACTGATCCTCGGAACCTTCATCATGCTCGCGACCTACGTGCTGTTCTACCTGATGACGACGTTCAGCCTGAGCTACGGCCGCGCGGCGACAACCGCTCCCGTCGCGGGCCTCGGCTACAGCTACACGACCTTTGTGCTGATGATGATCGCCGGCGTGCTGTTCTTCGGCGTGTTCACCCTCGCCTCCGGGCCCTGGGCCGACCGCTTCGGCCGCCGCCGCACCCTGATCTGGGTCACCCTCGCGATCATCGTCTTCGGACTGCTCTTCGTGCCACTGCTCGGCGCCGGGTTCCTCGGCGTGATGATCTTCCTGATCCTCGGCTTCACCCTGATGGGCATGACGTTCGGGCCGATGGGCGCCCTCCTGCCCGAACTGTTCCCGACAGCGGTGCGGTACACCGGTTCCGCTTTCGCGTACAACATGAGCTCGATCCTCGGTGCGGCGGTCGCCCCGTTCATCGCCGTCTGGCTCTGGACGCTCGGCGGCGGCAGCCCGTTCTGGGTCGGCGTGTACCTCTTCGTGATGGCGGTCATCACCCTGGTCGCCCTCCTGCTCAGCCGCGAGACCAAGGACGTCGACATCGAGGCGTAGCCCGCCCCTTCCGTGACCGTTCCGGTCGAGAGTGCCCGTTGCGCGGGTCACTCTCGACCGGGACGGGACGGGTCACGGTCGAGGTTTGAGGTTAAGCTCGATTGGTGAGTACCCCGATCAGTGACGCCAGCACGCCCGCCGAAACCGCAGCATCCACCGGGCCCGCACCGGCCGCGGCACCGAAGCCGCGCAGCCGCCTCGGGCGTCTTGGGCGTCGTGCGGATGCCGCGAACGGCCCGCGCGCGACCTTCGGCCAGCTGCTCCCCTACCTTCTCGAGCACAAGAAGGTGCTCAGTGTCGTCGTCCTGCTGAGCATCCTCGGGGCGCTCGCGAGCCTCGCCCAGCCGCTGCTGGTCAGCCAGGTCATCACCGTCGTGCAGCAGAACCAGCCCCTCGGCGCACTCGTCTGGGGGCTCGTCGCGCTCGTCGTGGTGTCCGGGCTGATCAGCGGATACCAGCACTACCTGCTGCAGCGCACCGGGGAAGGCGTCGTGCTCTCGAGCCGGCGCAAGCTCATCGGGCGGATGCTGCGCCTCCCGATCAGCGAGTTCGACACCCGTCGCACCGGCGACCTCGTCTCCCGGGTCGGCTCTGACACGACCCTGCTGCGCGCCGTGCTCACCCAGGGACTCGTCGAGGCGATCGGCGGTTCGCTCACCTTCCTCGGCGCGCTGATCGCGATGCTCGTGATCGACCCGGTTCTGCTCGGGCTGACCGTGCTCGTGATCGCGGCATCCGTCGTCACGGTCACGCTGCTGTCGCAGCGGATCCGCGTCGCGAGCCGCATGGCCCAGGAGAAGGTCGGCGCCCTCGCCGCGAGCGTCGAGCGGGCGATCAGCTCGATTCGAACCGTGCGCGCCTCGAACGCGACAGACCGCGAGATCGCGGCCGTCGACGCCGACGCGACCGGCGCGTACCAGATGGGGCTGCAGGTCGCGAAGATCTCGGCCCTCGTCGTGCCGATCGCCGGCATCGCGATGCAGGTGTCCTTCCTCGTCGTGCTCGGCATCGGCGGCTTCCGGGTCGCGAGCGGCCAGATCACGGTCGCGAACCTGATCGCGTTCATCCTCTTCCTGTTCCTGATGATCCTGCCGCTGGGCCAGGCCTTCGGCGCGATCACCTCGGTCAACTCGGCGCTCGGCGCCCTCGGCCGCATCCAGGAGATCATCGACCTGCCCGCAGAGGACCAGTTCGACCGCGACCTGTTCCCGCTCGCGATCACCGTCGGCGCCGCCAACGAATCGGTCCGCCCGGACGCCCCCGCGATCTCCTTCGAGAACGTGTTCTTCGGGTACGCGACCCAGGCGTCGACGGCGGATGCCGCGGCGCCCGTCGCCGCTGCGGGCGACGGCGGGCCTGGTGCCGGGCCTGGTACTGGTACTGGGTCCGGTACCGGCGATTCCGGCGGTTCGCCTGCCGGTCCCCCCGCGGACGTCATGCCGAACGCGCTCGTGACGGCCCTCGTTGCTCCCGGCGTGATCGAGGCGATGCTCGCCGAACCCGACCTGGTCGACGCCGATCTCGCCGCTGCCGACCGCGCCGCGGCCGACCGGGCGGCCGTCGACCTGGCTCACGCCGAGCAGGCCGCCGCCCACCTTGCCGCGGCGGAGCACGCCGCAGCGACTATGGCTGCCGCGCGGCCCGCCGCAGCCCTCGCCGCGGAGTCCGCGGCCGCGGCGAACGCGTCCGCCAGGGCCGCCGCGACCGCCGCCGCCTCTGCCGAGGCCGCCGCCGAGGCATCGGCCGCGATGACCGCAGCGGTATATGCGGCGGCCACAGGCACCGTGTCGATCGCCGCGGTCGCAGCGGCCACGGCGTTTGCCGCCCCGGCCCAGGCCTCCGACGCCGAGGTGCCCGGCCTTTCCGCCGCGGACGACTCCGCGACCGACGCCCCGGGTACTGCTGCCGCGCCCGACGCGCCCGTTTCGCCCGATGCGCCCGATACGCCCGCCTCAGCCGCTTCGGCGACCTCGGTCGATTCGCCTGCGTCGCCCGCTTCGACCGTGTCGCCCGCCTCGGCCACGTCTGAGAGCTCGGATACCGACGCCGTTGTGGACGCCGGCACGGCATCCACCGGCTCTTCCGCGACCGCGACCGCCACGACGCCGAGCACGCCGTCCGATGCCGGGCCCGATGACGGTCCGCACACAGCCCCGGCTTTCGGCTCGGTGGATGACACCGGTGCGCCCAGCGTCGACGCCGGTCCGGCCGCTGACCCGTCCGAGCCGCGGCCCGTGCTGCGCGGGGTGTCGTTCAGCGCTCCGCGCGGACTGCGCACCGCCCTCGTCGGTCCGTCCGGCGCCGGGAAGAGCACCATTCTGGCGCTCATCGAACGGTTCTACGACCCGAACGCGGGCGTCGTCCGACTGGGTGGGCTGGACATCCGCACCCTGGATCGCACGGCGCTGCGGTCGCAGATCGGCTACGTCGAGCAGGACGCCCCCGTGCTCGCCGGCTCGCTGCGCGACAACCTCGTGCTCTCGGCGCCGGATGCGACCGACGAGGAGTGCATCGCCGTACTCCACGCGGTCAACCTCGGCGAGGTGCTCGAGCGCGACCCGGCCGGGCTCGGCGCTGCCGTCGGGGAATCCGGCGTGATGCTCTCCGGCGGGGAGCGCCAGCGGCTCGCGATCGCGCGGGCGCTGCTCGCGGCGCCGCCGATCCTGCTGCTCGACGAGTCGACCTCGAGCCTCGACGGGGTCAACGAGCAGTTGATGCGGGCCGCGATCGACGCCGTCGCCGTCGACCGCACGCTCATCGTGATCGCGCACCGGCTCTCGACCGTCGTCGACTCCGACCAGATCGTGGTGCTCGACCACGGCCAGGTGATCGGGACCGGGACGCACTCCGAGCTCGTCGTGTCGACGCCGCTCTATCGCGAGCTCGCCAAGCACCAGCTGCTCGTTTAACCGCGCCGGGACGCACGCCCGGTGCCCGCACTGACCCCTGACGAATTCGACGGAGTTCTTGCTCTTCCGCCACGTGGGAGGCCGGTCTTGGTCCGAGATCCCTAAGAACTCCGTCGAATCGGTCGGGGGTAGCGGAGGGTGACGAGCTGGAACGGCCGCAGCTCGATGTCGAGAAGCTGGCCCGCTTGCGCGAGCGGAAGGCCGGGTTCTGCCCGCCGGCGTTCGAGCAGGTCGGTCGGGTAGGCATCCGCTGCCTCGAAGCGGCGGATGACCCGGGCACGCGCCCGGGACCCGTGCGCCTCGTAGATGCGCACGACCAGGTCGCCGCTGCGGTCTTCGGCGAGCTTGACCGCCTCGATCACGATGGCGGGGTTGTCGACCTCGAGGAGCGATTCGATGCTGTCGCTCGCGACACCGGTCACGGTGCGCAGCGGGAGATTGAGCCGGTAGCCCTCGGTGATCGCGTCCGCGATGCTCGCGCCCGGTCGCACCGAGACCCGGAAGGCGTGCCTGCCCTGGTCGGCCTCGGGGTCCGGGAAGAGTGCCGCGCGCAGGAGCGACAGCCGCACCGTCGTCGTGGCGCGGCCGGCGGCATCCGTCGTGCGGGTCATGTCGTGGCCGTAGGTGGAATCGTTGGCCACCGCCACCCCGTAGCCGAGCTCGCCGACGTGCACCCAGCGGTGCGCGCAGGTTTCGAAGCGGGCGGTGTCCCAGGAGGTGTTCGCGTGCGTCGGGCGATAGACGTGCCCGAACTGGATTTCCGAGGCGGCCCGTTCGGCGTGCACGTCGAACGGGAACTCGATCTTCAGGAGCTTCTGGCGTTCGTGCCAGTCCACGTCGAAGGCGAGGTCGAGCGCCGGGGAGCCGGCGGCGAGGGTGATGTCCTGCACGAGTCGGGAACCGCCGAACTCCCGCGTCACCCGCACGCAGGCCTCGGCGGGCGTGTCGGTGACGACCTCGACGGACACGGCGGCGTCAAGCGGAACGGTCGTGCGCTTGTAGTGGGCGTCGATGTCCCAGGCGTCCCACTGGGTGGGAGTGTCGCGGTGCAGCAGCAGCCGGTTGCCGCGGGTGCCCGACGGGATGAGTTCCCGGTCGGCGAGGAGGTCGTGGAGGGAGGTGAGGAGTCCGTCGGCGTCGATCGAGACGCTGACGAGGCCGTTCGCGAGCACGAGCAGACCGGACGCCGTGCGGGCCACGGTCGCGGGGGCATCCGCCAGGCCCGCGTCGTTTCTGACCGTCGCGCCCGGACCGGCACCGAGGGCTGGCACACCGGACAGGGCGTATGGACCCGCGTTGAGTGCCACGGTTCGGTCGCCGGCGCCGCAGAGTGCGGTCACGGATGCCGCGACGAGCGCACCGAGGTCCCGAGCGACCTCCGCGTAGCGGCGTTCGGCCTCCTGGTGCACCCAGGCGATCGAGGAACCGGGCAGGATGTCGTGGAACTGCTGGAGCAGCACGGTCTGCCAGGCCCGCTCGAGCGCGTCATACGGGTAGGCGGCCCCGGTGCGGATGCTCGCGGTCGCGGCCCAGAGCTCGGCCTCCCGCAGCAGATGCTCGCTGCGCCGGTTGCCGCGTTTGGTCCGGGCCTGCGACGTGTATGTACCGCGGTGGAACTCGAGGTAGAGCTCACCCGACCAGATCGGCGCCTCCGGGTACTCGGCCTCTGCGGCCTCGAAGAACCGTCGCGGGGTGGAGAGCTCGACCGTCGGTGACCCTTCGAGCGAGGCGGTCCGGCGGGCGGCGGCGATCATCTCTACCGTCGGGCCGCCCCCGCCGTCGCCCCAGCCGAAGGGGACGAGCGAGGTGTCGGCCATGCCCTTCTCGGAATACTGGGTCTCCGCACGGGCGAGATCCGCGCCGGAGAGGTCGGAACTGTAGGTGTCGACGGGCGGGAAGTGCGTGAAGATGCGGGTGCCGTCGATGCCCTCCCAGCGGAAGGAATGGTGCGGCATCGGGTTCGTCTCGTTCCAGGACGACTTCTGGGTGAGGAACCAGCGCGACCCCGCCGCCGCGATGATCTGCGGGAGCGCTGCGGAATAGCCGAACGAGTCCGGCAGCCAGACCTCGAGCGGCTCGATCCCGAACTCCTCGAGGAAGAACCGTTTGCCGGCGACGAACTGCCTGGCCAGGGATTCCCCGCCGGGCATATTCGTGTCCGACTCGACCCACATCCCACCGACGGGCACCAAAGCACCCGCGGCGACCTGGGCGCGCACCCGCTCGAACAGCTCGGGGTAGTACTTCTTGAGCCAGGCGTACTGCTGGGCGGATGACGCGGCGAAGGTGAATCCCGGATACTCCCCGGCCAGGGCCAGTACGTTCGAGAACGTGCGGGCGACCTTGCGCACGGTCTCCCGCACCGGCCAGAGCCAGGCACTGTCGATGTGGGCGTGCCCGACCGCGTGCACCCGGTGCGCGCTCGCGGCGGCGGGCTGCGCGAGCGCGGGGGCGAGCACGGCCCGGCCTCGCGCGGCCGATCCGGAGACATCATCCGGATCGAGCACGTCGAGACAGCGCTCGAGGGCGCGCAGGATCCCGGCAGCGCGCGTCGACCCGTGCGGCAGGGCACGGCGGAGACCGTCGAGGGCGAGGACGTCCTGCAGTAACTCCCAGACCTCGTCGTCGCGGAGCGCGAGGTCGAGCTGTCGCAGCCGATAGAGCGGTTCGGTGCCGGCCGTGGCCGGGTCGCCGTTCCGGGTCGGCACGAACGTGAAGCCCGCGGTGACGTCGGGGTTGGCGGCCGCCTCGACGTAGAAGTCGACGGATGCCGGGGCGCCCGTTGCGTCCAACGGTCGCGGTACCAGCGGCGCAAGCGGCAGGGAGCGGTTGCGCGGTGCGATCCCCTTGATCACGGCACCGCCTGCGGTCCAGGCGATGCCCTCGGCCTGGAACCCCGGCGTCGTGTCGGTGAAGCCGAGGTCGACGACGGCCTCGATCCGGGTACCGGGCTGCCCGGCCCAGCCCGCGGGGATCACGCCCGTCGCGTGGAACCAGACCGTCGCCCAGGGGCGGCCCCATGCCTCGCCGGGGGCGAACGGAGCATAGGACTGCTGCACGGCCTCGGCGAAGGTCGCGGGGGCATCCTTTACCGGAGCCGCCGACACCCAGGCCGAGACCTGCAGCGGCACGACCGCGCGGTACACGGCCGGCCGCAGCCGTTCGCGGAGGAACCGGTCGATGCGCTTCTGGATCAGTGCGGCCTCGTCGTCCATGCCAGCATCCTACGACCGCCCGCGGGGGCGAACTCAGGAAATCCGCACCGGTTGGTCGGAACTGCCGCACTGTTCCGCGGCCCCGGCTGCGCATCCCGCCGGATCTCCTGAGTGAGCCCCGCGCGGTCCAGGTGACGCCGAGCACGCGCGAGGCACACAGACCCGGTCAGCCCAGGTGCACGATCTCGGGGGCACCGACCAGGTCCGCCTTCGAGTGCTTGATCATGAAGAACGAGATCGGAGCGGCGAGCAGGATCAGCCCGGCAGCCCAGAGGAACGCGACCGAATACCCGCTCACGAAGGCGTCGAGCTGAACGGTCGGCGTCGCCGGGTTCGAGGCCAGGTAGCTCGAGATCGCGGCCGTGTACAGGGCGGTGAACAGGGCGGTGCCGATCGACCCGCCGATCTGCTGGGTCGCGGACACCGCGGCGCTGGCCACGCCCGCGTCGTGCGCGTCGATGCCGGCGAGGGCGACGTTTTGCAGCGGTACGAAGATGGCTGCGAGGCCGATGCCGAGCAGGATGACACCCGGCAGCACACGCAGCACGTAGTCGTCCTGGACAGTGACGAAGGACAACCAGGCGAGCCCGGCGGCGGCGATGACCGGGCCGATCGTCAGGGGCAGGCGCACGCCGACCTTCGGCAGGATGCCGGAGAGCGCGGTCGCGCAGACCATGATGGTCGCCGTCATCGGGAGTGAGGCGAGCCCGGAACGCAGCGGCGAGTAACCGAGCACGATCTGGAAGTACAGGGTGAGGAAGAAAAGACCGCCGAGGAGGCTCGCTCCGGTGAGCAGCGAAACCAGGAAGGCCCCGCCGCGGACCCGGTCGGTGACGACCCGGAGCGGCAGCAGCGGGTTCGTCGCCCGGGCCTCGACGATGACGAAGGCCACGAGGAGCACGACGCCGAGGGCGAGGAAGCCGATCGTCTCGACCCGCCCCCAGCCGTTCTCGGCCTGGCTGAAGCCATAGACGAGTGAGGCGAGGCCGGTGACGATGAGGATCACGCCGGGCAGGTCATAGCGGGTATTTCCGTGCGCGCGGCTCTCCTGCATCAGCGGGATCGCGGCGAGGATCGCGACGAGGGCGATCGGCACGTTGACGAGCAGGCACCAGTTCCAGCTGGTGAACTCGGTGAGCACCCCGCCGAGCACGAGGCCGACGGCCGCGCCGCCGCCACCGATCGCGCCGTAGACGGCGAAGGCCTTGATCCGGTCCTTGCCGCCGGGGAAGGTGATCGTGAGGATCGCGAGAGAGGCCGGGGCGAGCAGGGCGGCGAATGCACCCTGCAGGCCGCGGGAGATCAGAAGCTGGGTGGTGGTGTCTGCGAGGCCGCCGACCATGGATGCGAGCGCGAAGCCGGCCATCCCGACGAGGAAGGAGCGCTTGCGGCCCCAGTAGTCAGCGATGCGGCCGCCGAGCAGCAGCAGCGAGCCGAAGGCGAGGGCGTAGATCGTGACGACCCAGGTGCGGTCGCCGTCGCTCATGCCGAGGGCGAGCTGCGCCTTCGGCAGGGCAATGTTGACGATGGTCCCGTCGAGCACGACCATGAGCTGGGCCAGTGCGAGCACGGCGAGGAGCCACCAGCGGCGCGGGTGAGCTGCGGGATCGTGCAGGGGCGGGGAGGAGACGGAGAGAGCAGGAGCAGGGGAACTCATCGAGACAGAAATCCTATTCAAACGAACTAGTTGGTTGGGATAGGTATGATCTTAGTCATGAGAAGTGACGGTGAAGCGACCCGCGAGCGAATTCTCGATGCAGCCCAGGCCGAGTTCGCCCGGTACGGACTGGCCGGCGCGCGCGTCGACCGCATCGCCACGGCCGCGAAGGCGAGCAAGGAGCGCCTCTATGCATACTTCGGCGACAAGGGCGCCCTGTTCACCGCGGTGCTCGAGGTCAACCGGCGCGACGTGATGGCCGCGATCCCTATGGACACGGACGACCTGCCCGGCTTCGTCGGCCGGGTCTTCGACCACGTCGTCGAGTACCCCGAGCACGTGCGGATGCTCGACTGGGCCAGGCTCGAGGGCGCCGCCGCGCTGCTACCGACGACCTCGGAATGGCGCAACGGCCCGGAGGCGGCCGCGATCGCGGCAGCCCAGTCCCGGGGCGAGATCGACCCCGGCTGGGATCCGGAAGACCTCGTCACCCTCGTCTTCTCGCTCGCGACGTCGTGGGTGCACTCCCCCGGGGTGTTCCCCGCCCCGGGCAGCGCGCCGGAGGCATCCGTGCGGGAGCGCCGCCGCGCCGCAGCGGTCGCCGCCGCCCGCAAACTCATCGCCCCCTGAGCCGGGGCGGGCCGGGCAGCGGATGCCGCCGGTCGGCCCCGACGGCCCGCCGCTACCCCTTGAGGTGGTAGCGCACGCTCGAGAGTTCGGCGAGCAACGCAGCGGGGACCCGGTCGCCGAACTGGGCGAAGTAGTCCTCGGTAAGGTCGCACTCGGCGAGCCAGCTGGTCTTGTCGATGTGGAACAGCTGCTCCACGGTCTCGTCCGAGAGGTCGAGACCGGCAAGGTCGAGGGCGCCCGCGGCGGGGAGGCGTCCGATCGGAGTGTCGATGGCATCCGTCGACCCTTCGATGCGGCGCACGATCCACTCGATCACCCGCGAGTTCTCGCCGAAGCCGGGCCAGAGGAAGCTGCCGTCCGCGCCCTTGCGGAACCAGTTGACCTGGAAGATCTCGGGGGCGCGGCTGCCGAGGCCCTTGCCGACCTTCAGCCAGTGCGCCCAGTAGTCGGCCATGTTGTAGCCGCAGAACGGGAGCATCGCGAAGGGGTCGCGGCGGAGTTCACCGACGGTGCCCTCTGCGGCGGCGGTCTTCTCGGACGAGATCGTCGCCCCCATGAAGACGCCGTGCTTCCAGCTGCGGGCCTGGGCGACGAGGGGCACGTTCGTGGCGCGCCGCCCGCCGAAGAGGATCGCGTCGATCGGAACGCCGCCCGCGGCCTCCCAGTCGTCGGAGATCGAGGGGCACTGCGCCGCCGCGACCGTGAAGCGGGAGTTCGGGTGGGCGGCCGGCGTCGGCGACGAGGGCGTCCAGTCGTTGCCCTCCCAGTCGATCAGGTGACTCGGCGGGGTCGCGGTGAGGCCTTCCCACCAGACGTCACCGTCGTCGCGGAGGGCGACGTTCGTGAAGATCGTGTTGCCCCAGACGGTCTGCACCGCGGTCGGGTTGGTCTCGATGCCGGTGCCGGGGGCGACGCCGAAGAAGCCCGCCTCCGGGTTGATCGCCCAGAGGCGGCCGTCGGGGCCGGGTCGGAGCCAGGCGATGTCGTCGCCGATCGTCTCGACGGACCAGCCGGGGATGGTCGGGCGCAGCATCGAGAGGTTGGTCTTGCCGCAGGCGGAGGGGAAGGCGCCCGCGAGGTGTACGGCGCGTCCCTCCGGCGAGGTGACCTTGATCAGAAGCATGTGCTCGGCGAGCCAGCCCTCGTCGCGGGCCATCACCGACGCGATCCGCAGGGCGAAGGACTTCTTCGAGAGCAGCGCGTTGCCGCCGTAGCCCGAGCCGTACGACCACACCTCGCGTGTCTCGGGGAACTGCACGATGTACTTGGTGTCGTTGCAGGGCCACGTGACGTCGGGGCGGGTCTCGCCCGCGGCATCCGTGAGCGGGTAGCCGACGCTGTGGATGGTCTGCACCCAGCGGGCTCCTGCCTCGATCAGCTCGAGGACGGCGTTGCCCATCCGGGTCATGATGCCCATGTTGAGCACGACGTATGGCGAGTCGGTGATCTCGACGCCCAGCTGGGAGATCGGGCCGCCGAGCGGGCCCATCGAGAACGGCACGACGTACATCGTGCGGCCGCGCATGCTGCCGGCGAAGACGGCGCGCAGCTCGTCCTTCATCGCGGCGGGGTCGGCCCAGTTGTTGGTGGGGCCGGCGTCGTCGGGGTCCGTCGAGCAGATGAAGGTGCGGTCTTCGACCCTGGCGACGTCGGACGGGCTCGTCCGGGCGAGGTAGCTGTTCGGACGCCACTCGGGGTTCAGCTTGATGAGCTTGCCCTCTGCGACGAGCTGCTTGGAGAGTTCGTCGGCCTCCCGGCTCGAACCGTCGCACCAGATCACTTCGTCCGGCTGGGTCAGCCGGGCGATGGAATCCACCCAGGACTGTAGATTGGGATCCGTGGTACCGGCAGTGTCGTCGGAATCGCTTCCGCTGGATGTGACTCGGAAGTGGGCGATGGTCATCTCCTGGCCTTTCTCGGTATGGGGTGTACAGCGGATGCCTGCGGTCGTGATCGAAGCATCCGCCCGGCTTGTCGTCGGTGACTCGTCGTCCGTAACTTTGTGCTGCAGAACCAGAATGCGCGCAATCTTCCCTCTTGGATCAAAAAACTCTTGTTAAGAATCATGCTTCTTTAGATATTGTTAAGGAATGTCGACTCGAGCCTCTGACCTCGTCACCCTGGGCCTGCGCATCCGCCACCATCGCGGCGAGCGCGGCCTCACCCTCGACCAGCTGGGCGAGAGGGTCGGACTCGCGGGCAGCCAACTGTCGCTCATCGAAAACGGCCGGCGGGAACCGAAATTGTCGATCCTGCAGGACGTGGCGACCGTGCTCGGCGTTCCGATCGCCGACCTGCTCAACGGCGAGGCGCCGAACAAGCGGGCCGCGCTCGAGATCGAGCTCGCGCGGGCGCAGAAGAACCCGCTCTACGGTGCACTCGGCCTGCCAGAGGTCAAGGTCACCAAGGGCATGCCCGTCACGGCCCTCGAGTCGCTCATCGGGTTGCACCGTGAGCTGGCGCGGCGCGCGAGCGAGGCGATCGCGACGCCGGAGGAGGCCAGGCGGGCGAACACCGAGCTGCGCGAGCTCATGCGCGAGCAGAACAACTACATGCCCGACATCGAGGAGCTCGCCGAGGACCGGGTGCGGGCATCCGGTCACGTCTCGGGCGCGCTCACGCACCGCGAGGTGAGCGTGATGGCCGAGCAGCTCGGCTTCAGCCTGATCTATGTCAACGACCTTCCGAACTCGACCCGCTCGGTGACCGACCTCGTCAACCACCGGATCTACCTGCCGCCGGCGTCGATTCCCGGCGGGCACGGGCTGCGGTCGATGGCGCTGCAGGCGATGGGGCACCGGCTGCTCGGGCACGAGCGCCC
This sequence comes from Cryobacterium sp. RTC2.1, assembly GCF_035018685.1. Taxonomy (NCBI): domain Bacteria; kingdom Bacillati; phylum Actinomycetota; class Actinomycetes; order Micrococcales; family Microbacteriaceae; genus Cryobacterium; species Cryobacterium sp. RTC2.1. The sequence goes on along the minus strand of NZ_JASJXJ010000040.1, from coordinate 5,252 downwards.
GGCGAGCTATGCCGAATTCCTGTGGCAGCGGCTCCAGATCAACTACTTCGCGGCCGCGTGCCTGATGCCGCCTGCCGCGTCCGTCGCGTTCCTCGCGCGCGCGAAACGCGAGCGCGAGCTCTCGGTCGAGGACTTCCGTGACGCGTTCGGGGTGACCCACGAGGCCGCGGCACTGCGCCTGACCAACCTCGCCACCTCACACCTGGACATGCCGCTGCACTTCCTCAGGGTCACCGGCGACGGCGCCCTGCAGAAGGGCTACGAGAACGACGGCCTGCCGCTGCCGGTCGATGTCACCGGTTCGATCGAAGGCCAGTTCGTCTGCAAGCAGTGGAGTGCCCGCAGCGCCTTCACGCACACCAACCGCACGACCGAGTTCTACCAGTACACCGACACACCGGCCGGCACCTTCTGGTCGGCCACCCAGACCGGGGCGGCGGATGGCGGTGAGTTCTCGATCAGCGTCGGGGTGCCGTTCGTGCACGCCAAGTGGTTCCGCGGACGCGAGACCGTGCAGCGAGCCGTGTCGCGCTGCCCGGACGAGTCCTGCTGCCGCCGGCCGGCCTCCGACCTGGCCGCGCACTGGGCCGGCCACGCCTGGCCGAGCGCCCGCCTGCACGCGCACGTGCTCTCGCCCCTGCCGAGCGGCACCTTCCCCGGCGTCGACGACACCGAGGTCTACGAATTCCTCGAGGCCCACGCGGCGCCCTGAGTCGCGCGGTGTCCCGAAACCGCCCTGGGCATCGTAGGAGATGTCTCGCACCTGAGGATCTGTCCGCTCATGCAGCAGAGCGACGGACGTGCGCTACCGTCGTACGAGACGTTCGTACCACGTTCACACGGTAGGGGGAATCCATGGCAGACAACGACGCCGAAGCGGTGCTGCCCGACGACGGGCTCGATGCGATCGATCGGACTCTGATCGTCGCTCTCCAGACTGATGGACGAATGACGTATGCGGAGTTGGGCGCACAGGTCGGGCTCTCGGCCGGCGGGGCTCGTCTTCGTGTGCGCCGGCTCGAGGAACGTGAGATCGTCCAGGTCGTCGGGGTCACCGACCCACTCAAGCTGGGGTACGAGCGAATGGCGATGCTGCACCTGTCGGTCGAGGGCGACGTGCACGCAGTCGCTGACGCAATCGGCGCCCTGGAAGGGGTGATCTATCTGGTCATCGGTGCGGGCTCATACGACCTGCTCGTCGAGGTCATCGCCGTCAACGCTGACGCACTCCTCGAATTGATCAACGGGCGCATCCGCACGATCCCGGGAGTCTCGCGCTGTGAGACGTTCTCGTATTACAACATCCATACCCATCGATTCACGTGGGGTACGCGATAGCCGGATCACCGTCTGCTCCGTGCGGACAGGACCCGGTCGAGTGCCTCTACGAAGAAGTCGACGCTCTCGGTCGTGATGTTCAGCGGCGGCTTGATTTTGAGGACGTTCTTGTAATCTCCGGTCGGCTGGACAATGCAGCCTTCACGCAGCAGTTCCTCGCAGATCTCGGACGCTTCCACTGAGGCCGGTTCGAGGGTATCGAGGTCACGTACAAGCTCGACGCCCAGATACAGGCCCAATCCGTGCACAGCGCCGATGATGTCGTGCCGGCCCTGCAGCGTGACGAGCTTGGCTTTCAGGTCGCCTCCGACAGTGCGTGCGTTCTCCTGCAGGCCTTCCTCGTGGAGGATGTCGAGCACGGTCAGCCCGACGACGCAGCTGACTGGGCTTCCACCGGCGGAGGAGAACATGCTGCCCTCTTCGGCGAATTTCTCGGCGATGTCACGACGTGTGATCACGGCCCCGACTGGCTGACCATTGCCCATGCCCTTGGCAATCGTGATGATGTCCGGTATGACCCCCTGCTGTTCGACCCCCCAGAAATACTCTCCGAGGCGACCGTATCCGACCTGCACCTCGTCGGAAATGGTGAGTCCGCCTCTGGATCTCACCTTCTCGAAAACGCCGGCCAGGTACCCGTCCGGCAAGAGCACGCCACCGGCATTTCCGAAGACCGGTTCCCCGATGAAGGCCGCAAGACCAGTTCCTGCGTCATCGAGCACTCCGAGTCGGGCTTCGAGATCTTCCAGGTATCGGGCGGCTGAATCGGCGCCGCGGTATGTGCCGCGGAAGGGGTGGGGCGCATCGATGACGTGCACCCAGTCCGGCCGGGTTTCCAGCGCACGCGGGTTGTCTCCGATGGAGGATGAAACGGCGTCGGCTCCCACCGTCCAGCCGTGGTACGCCTCCTGGAAGGCGAGGACGCCATCATTCCCGGTATAGGTCTTCGCCAACCGCAGCGCGAGATCGACAGCTTCGCTGCCGCTGTTCACGAGGAAGACGGTGTCCAGACCGTCTGGAGCCAGGGCCACAAGCCGTTCCGTGAAACGCGGCAATGCGCTGTAGTTGAAACGGGAGTTGGTGTTCAGCAGCGACCATTGATTGCTCACGGCTTTGACCAACCGGGGATGGGCGTGTCCGGCCAATGCGACGTTATTCACCAGGTCGAGATAGCACTGAGCGTGCACGTCGATGAGGTGTTCCCGCCAACCGCGTTCAATTTCCGGGGGCTCCGTGTAGTAGTGCTCCTGGACTGCGGCGAACGTCGAAACACGCCGCTCGAGAACATCCCCGGACAGCAGTTCAGGTGCAGCAAGGTCGATGCCGAGAAGCGGGGAGGGGTCTGGGTAGACACGCTGCCAGATCTCGGCTTCAGCAGGAGTAGCGAAGAAGGCTGGGCGGATGCCCGCCACCCGTGACAGTTGGACCCTGACGTGGACGGGAGCTTCGGGCCGTGCCGTTCCCGCGCGTGCCGCGCCGATGCGCTGCCCTGCGCTGACGCGACCCGGCGCCACGGGTTCGAGCCCGAAGAGCCAGATCTCGTACCCGCTCGCTTCCAACACCAGTGCGTCGCCCTCGATGCGCACGGAGCCGTCGACCGGTGCCGAGAAGACCGTTCCGGGTGCAGTCACTACCTCGACGCCGAGAGCCAACGTCGCGGTTTCCCCCGTGTAATGCAGCTTCGCGCGCGTCAGCCGGTACTCGCCGTAGCGCGTGACGGCTGTGCCCGATGTTCGGAAGACCGCGGCGGCGAGGGCAGCCTCGGAGTCGTGGCGCACCCAGATCCCGTCGCTGAGTTCCGGGTTGGTGACGGAGAAGTCAAGGACGGACATCGGGGCGGCCTGGAGGAGGAGGGCCTCGGGGCGCTCGATGACGCTGCGCCGATCGAAGCGCACGCGTGCTCTGATCAACGCGCACATCTGCTGAGCGTCAAGGCCCTCAGCGGCTTCGAATGCGATCCATTCGTGGTCACGATTCTCTGATGCGTAGTGGTTCGCGTCGTCAACGGCGACCTGCTGCTCGCCACTGACCACGAGGACACAGGTTCTGAGGACGATGAGGGCCCAGAGCGCAGCGAGCTCGTCGTCGGCCAACGGCGTATGCGTGACGAACGCGGCGATCGTCTCGAGGATGATCAACGGTGTTCGCGGGTTGTGGTGAAGGATGGATGCGCAGGTGACAGCCAGCTCGGCGACGATCCAGCTGTCGGCGATGTCGCCGAAGTCGATGACACCGAGCGTGCTGCCGTGCCGGGTGACGACGTTGTCATCGGTGATGTCACCGTGGATGGGCTGCGATCGGAGCTTGTCGCTGAGCGGTTGCAGCGCCGCCTGTGCTTGCGCCGCGGCCTCTCGAACGCGCTCCCGGCGAACAGGGTCCGGCACGTGCGGAAGATACATCTGCACGACCTGCGTCGCGATCCGGAGATTCCATTGGGTGACTCGCGCGGTGCCGGGGTGGACGAAATCTTCGAGGGAAGCGGCGAGACGGCCGGCAGTGTGGCCCAGGGAGCGGGCTTCCACGACTGAGAGAGCACCGCGACTGGTGAGCGCATCCCCTTCGACGAAGCTCAGGAGTCGGACGTGGAGGTCGACGTCGTCGACATGAACGATCCGGATCGCGGCTCCGTCGCGCGAAGGGACGCTTCGAGGAACGTCGATTCCGGCCAGGCTCACACGTTCCGCTGCAGCATCCTGGGCCTCGAGCTCCTGGGCGGAGAACGCTGGATTGGAGAATTTGAGGAGCCAACGCGTCTCGCCGTCGTCGATGAGAAAATTGCGGTCCTGTTGACTTCCCAGTTCGGTGAGGTGTCCGGTCACGTGAAAGAGATCCCTGGCGACGGATGTTGCGTCGTGTTGCGTCACGGAGGGCCTGGGGAGAGAGGGATTGGAGAAGAAGTTGTAGTTCGTCATTGTGGTGTGTTTCAGCCGATCCGTGTGAATTTCCTGTGGGCGAACTCGTCGACGGCGAATCGTACGACTTCGCGACCTTGGGCTGGTGTCTTGATTCCGGCGAAGGGAGGGTCAATCCATGGCTTCAGCATTTCATAAATGTCACGGAATTAGTCAATATGGTGACAAATCATTAGCCCGAGGTCCATGTGCATGATTTTTGCATACCGTAACCGTCAGAGGTCAGCACGCCATCGAAGCGGGGCGACGGTCAGGCGGGCGCGGGGGCGAGCGCGCCCGCCGGGAGGCCGAGTTCGTGCTCCGCGACGGTGCGCACAAGGTCGCGCTGGCCGCGGGCGTCGCCGTAGCGCACGACCGCGTGCGCGTTGATGCCGTCGATGATCGCGAGCAGCTGCCAGGCCAGTGCGCCGCTGTCGGCGACCGCGAACTCGCCACGCGCGCAGCCCCGGTTCAGGAGGGCCACCAGGAACGCCTGCCAGGCATCCATCTGCACACCGACCTCACGGGCCAGGGCGATGTTGCGTCGCCCGACGCTCCAGGCGTCGAGCCACACGGTCGTCACCGCGCTGCGGTCGGGGCCGAGGAGCGTGTCGATCAGCGCGCGCAGCGCCTCGACGGAAGTCGGGAGCGCCGAAAGCTCCTTCGTGATCTCCGCGAGCTCGGCGCCGGCGATCGAGCCGAAGGTCGTCGCGACGAGGCCCTCCGTGCTCGGTTCATAGTGGCTGACCAGGGCGGGTGTGACGCCGACCCGGGCCGCGATCGCGCGGAGCGTGATGGCGTCGAGACCGTCGTAGCGGGCGATCTCGCGGGCCGTGCGCGCGATCTCGGAGGCGCGCTCGGGACCGGACTTACGCTTGGCGCGGCTCGGAAGGGTTGACATCGCACCTCAGTGTATATAGTTTTGCCTCGGGCTTATTGATCAAGTGATCAACTAGCTCCCTATCCTTCCTTCGACCGCCGTTCCCGGCACCCCAGGAGACGCCTTGCAGCTCATCATCGCCC
>NZ_JASJXJ010000039.1:0-26616 GCF_035018685.1 Cryobacterium sp. RTC2.1 | reverse complement strand
TTCCCCACCCACCAGAAGGAGCACCACCCGATGTCGATCATCCTCGGACCCAACCGGTACGGAAAAGCGGAAAACCGGGTTGTGCGCATCTACCGCGACTCCCCCCGGCACGAGATCCACGACATCAGCGTCTCGACCGCGCTCCGCGGCGACTTCGCCAGTGCGCACCTCGCGGGCGACCAGCTGAACGTGCTGCCGACCGACACCCAGAAGCAGACCGCATACTCCTTCGCGAAAGAGAAGGGGCTGCTCTCGATCGAGAACTACGGCCTCGACCTCGCCGCCCACTTCGTCGACACGGTCGAGCCCGTGCACACCGCCAGGGTCGAGATCGAGGAGTTCGCCTGGCAACGGGTTCTCATCGACGGCAGTGAGCACGACCACACCTGGGTGCGGCGCGGCCAGGAGGTGCGCACGGCGGCGATCACGGTCGAGGGCAGGGGCGCTGACCGGCGCACCTGGGTGGTCGGCGGGCTCAAGGACCTCGTGATCCTCAAGTCGACGGGCTCCGAGTTCGCCGGCTTCATGCAGGATCCGTACACGCTCCTGCAGCCGACCTCCGACCGGGTGATGGCGACCTCGCTCACGGCCGGCTGGCGTTTTTCGACGACGGATGTCGACTGGGAGGCCACCTACGACGGCATCAAGCAGGTGCTCGTCACCCAGTTCGCGACCGTGCACTCCCTGGCCCTGCAGCAGACCCTCTACGAGATGGGCCGGGCCGTGCTCGAGGCCTTTCCCGTGGTCGCCGAGGTGCGCCTGTCCGCCCCGAACAAGCACCACTTCCTCTACGACCTCTCCCCCTTCGGCGTGGCCAACGACAACGAGGTGTACCACGCGGCCGACCGCCCGTACGGGCTGATCCAGGCGACCGTGCTGCACGACGACGCCGCGGACGCAGGATCCGCCTGGGACTCGTACACGGGGCTCGTCTAGGTGGTCATTTTCGTTGCGGGTCCGCCCGTACGATGGCTGTGATGAGCACCCCCGCGCCGGCGTCTGCGGCCTCCCCCGATCCGTCGGCCGTTCCCGCGCCGACCGCCCACGTCTATCGCGGTCACGTCTTCCACATCGCGGGATCCCCGGTGGTCGCCGACGCCCGGGAGCACCTCGTCTCCCTGCCCGACGGCGCCCTCGTCACCGGTGCGGACGGCAGAATCGCCTGGGTCGGGCCATTCGCCGCTCTTCCGGCCGCGTTCCGCGACCACCCGGTGACGGACAACCGCGGCGGGTTCATCCTGCCCGGCTTCGTCGACACCCACCTGCACTACCCGCAGACCTACTCGACCGACGCCTACGGCGGCGGCCAGCTGCTCGAGTGGCTCGACAACTGCGTGTTCCCCGCCGAAACCCGGCTGCGCGACCCCGAGTTCGCGGCGCGCATCGCCCGCGACTTCACCCGGCGACGGGTCGCGGCCGGCACCACGAGCGCCCTCGTCTTCGGGTCGGCGTTCCCGCACGCCCAGGATGCACTTTTCGCCGAGAGCCAGGCCGCCGGGCTCCGCCTGGTCAGCGGCCGCGGGGTGCAGACCGTCGGGTCGGGCCCTGCCGGCGCGCTCCTGACCGGCGAGGCCGAGGCCCTCGACCTGATCGGGGCCGAGATCGATCGCTGGCACGCCGTCGACACCGGCGACCCCGCGACGGCGCTGCTGCAGGTCGCGGTCGTGCCCCGGTTCAGCCTCTCGGTGACCCCGAAGACCCTCGCCGGCCTCGGCGAACTCTACGACGACGCGCGCGAGCGCGGCGTGTACTTCCACTCGCACCTCAACGAGAACAACCGGCCCGGCACCGGCGAGATCGACGCCGTGAAGGCGGTGTACGGGGTCGACACCTACCTCGACACCTACGACGGGCTGTTCCTGCCGGGGTCGAAGCGGGGCGGGTCGAGCCTGCTCGGTCGGCGCAGCATCCTCGCCCACGCCGTGCACTGCGAGGATGCCGAGCTCGCCAGGCTCGCCGAGACCGGCACCTCGGTGGCGCACTGCCCGACCTCACAGCAGTTCCTCGGTTCCGGGACGATGCCGTGGCTGCGTACGACCTCGTTCGGCGTGAACGTCGCGATCGGCTCGGACATCGGCGCCGGCGACGAGTGGCTGATCTCGCGGGTGCTCAACGACTGCTTCAAGGTACACCTGTCGGAGCCGGGCGACGCCGGTCTCTCGCTCGACCCCGCCGCGCTGCTCTTCACCGGCACCCTTGCCGGCGCCCGCGCCCTCGACATGGAGGCCAGGTTCGGCAACTTCGACGTGGGCAAGGACGCCGACTTCCTGCTCATCGAACCGGACCGCTGGGAGCCGCTTGCGACCGTCTTGAACCGTGGCATCCGGGCAGACGACGAGCGGATGGCCACGGACCAGACCCTCTTCGCCCTGCTGCTCGCGCTCCGCCAGCCCGCGATCACGGGAGTGTTCGTGCGTGGACGCCGCGTGCTCGCCCCCGAGTAGCGCGGCCCCGCCCCGCGGCACCGAGCTCCCGGCGCCGATCAGGGCTCGGGGTGCTCCTTCTCGAGGGCATTCGCGAGCGCGATCGAGAACGCGGCAATGAGCACGAGGAAACGAATGGTCGCCGTCCCGTCGTTGTGGCCGGTCGCGACCATCCCGATCACGTCGAGTCCGGACCAGGCCAGCGCCACCACTCCGACGCCTGCGAATGCCCGGCTCCCGAGTGCCCGGTCACGAGCGTCGCGGTATTCGAAGGTGCCGATCCGGTCCCTGTCCCGTGCGGTGGCCCGGCGGGCATAGCGGGCGACGCCGACCCAGAACACCGCGGCCCCGAGGAGGGCGAACGCGCCGGCCACGTTGCCCTGAAGCGCAGCGATGACGGCGCCGATAAGTATGGCGCATGCGATGAGGGTGTTGGCCGGTGAGACCGGCAGTCGTTCCCGGATCCTGGACACGAGCACCTCCTGAAACACTGGTCGGGCCGAACTTCGGCACGCATCACCGCACGTGCGAACGAGTGAGGACACCGACCCCGCCAGTCTCTCATCCGGCGGTCGTCCCGGATGACTGTGGCCGGTCAGGGGCGGGCAGACGCCTCGGTCAGCCGCTCGGGTCAGCTGCCGCGGTACGTCGAGTACGCGAAGGGGCTGAGCAACAGCGGCACGTGATAGTGCTCGGCCGGGTCGGTCAGGTCGATGGTCACCGAGACTTCCGGGTACAGGGTCGGCTGGCCGGTTCCGGCGAAGTAGCGCCCGGTGTCGAAGGTGAGGCGGTACCGACCGGCGGGGAGATCGACGGGACCGAGCATGGAGACCCGGCCGTCGGCATCCGTGCCAGCGTTCGCGAGCACGTGCCAGCCGGTCTCGAGCTTCTGCTCGAGCTCGACGGGAACCCCGGCTGCGGGCCGGCCGGACACGGCGTCGAGGACGTGGGTCGTGATGCGGCTTCGGGGAGTCGCGGTCGGGGCGGCGGTCGCGGCGGCGGAAGGGGTCGCCGGAGCGGTCGTGGTGCCGGCGGCCGCCGTCGCGGCGACGACGTCGGCGACCACGCTCGCGACGAGACCCTCGGAGTCCGGCGAGTCGGCGGCGCCGTTCCGGGCGGCCCGCTCGGCGGCGAGGCGTTCTGCGACGGTTCCGGCGAGCGTGGCCAGCCGGAGCAGGGCGATGTCGCGCAGTTCGGTGCCGACGATCTTCAACTCGGCGGCGTCGTCGAGCGCGAGGCGCCGGTGCAGTTCGGCGAGGATCTCGGTGCGCGACCGGCCGGCTGCGCGGATCAGGAAGACCCGGCCGAACCGCTCCTCGTACGCCCGGTTGCCCTCGGCGATGGCCGCGGCGAGGGTGGAGTCTGCGGCGTCGGCGGATGACTGCTCGCTGCGGGAGAACCGCGCGGCCTGCGAGTCTCCCCGCGGGGTCTCGCCGATCCGCGGGTGCGCGGACAGCGCTTCGTCGATCTCGCTGCGGCTGAGCGGTGTCGCGGCCGTGCGGGCGGCGGCGAGCAGGGCGGCTGCAGAATCGAACGGTGACTGCGACGCGACCTCGTCGACCCAGCGGGGTACGGCCAGGCAGGTCAGGAGCGCCTCGCGAAGCTCAGGTGTCGACATCCTCTTCATGGCAGTTCTCCTCGTCCTGGTCCAGCCTAGAGTGCCCGTGGCGAGAGCGCATACGATGGCGGGCATGGTGAATGCAGACGCAGCGCGCGACCGGGCGGATGCCGGGAAAGCCCCGGTCGCGGGGCTTGTGCTGGCAGCGGGGGCCGGTTCCCGGTTCGGGCAACCGAAGGCGCTCGTGCGCGGGGCCGACGGTGTGCCGTGGCTCGTACGGACCGTCCGCGTGCTCCGCGCGGCAGGTTGCTCGCCCGTCATCGTCGTGCTCGGAGCCGAGGGTGCCGCGGCCGCCGCTCTGCTTACCGAGGCGGGTCTGATCGACGCGGCGGCCCCTGCGGTTGCCTGCCCCGACCGTGCGACGGTCGTCGTTCATGCCGCCGACTGGGCCGAAGGGCTGTCGGCCTCACTGCACGCGGGGATCGACACGGTCCTCGGTCTCGCCGGAGCCGTGGGCGCCGTTGCGGTCGTTCCCGTGGACGTCCCCGACCTCGACGCCGCAACGGTCGCGCGGGTGCTCGACGCTGACGCGGGCGTGACCCCGGATAGCCTGAGGCAGGCCGTTTTCGGCGGCCGGCCGGGGCATCCGGTGCTGATCGGGCGCGCGCACTGGGAACCGCTGCGGGCGCAGCTCACCGGCGACACCGGGGCGCGGCCCTATCTGCTCGCCCACGGCGTGCTCCCTGTCGAATGCGGCGACCTCACGACGGGCGCCGACGTCGACACGCTCCCCGGCGTGCCAGAGGCATGACGGCGGCGAGGTGACTACCGGGCCGGGTAGTCTGCGGCGAGGGCTCGGACGGCGGCCTCGAGGGCGTCAACGGCGAGGGCGACGTCGGCCGAGGTGACCGACTCGTCCGGGTGGTGACTGATGCCGCCGGCACAGCGCACGAAGAGCATGCCGACGTCGGTGATCGCGGCGATCGCCATCGCGTCGTGACCGGCGATCGAGGGCAGCTCGCGCGGGGCTGGCTCGGCCGGGGCCTCCGCGCCACCCTCGGTCGAGCGGATGCCCGCCGCAATCGCCGCACGCAACCGCGGCGAGCAGGCCACGGCGGCCGCCTCGTGAACCTGGTTGCTGTCGAGATGCAGGGCGCGTGTGGCGCAGATGTCGGTGAGGGCGGCCTCGATCAGGGTCCAGCCCCTGTCGCGGTCGGCGTCGTCCGGCGCACGCAGGTCGAAGCTGAACTCGACCTTCCCTGGGATGACGTTGACGGCGTCCGGAAACACCCTCAGGTGGCCGACGGTCGCGGTGAGACCCTCGGCGCGGGCGATGCGTTCGATCGTGGTGATGCACTCCGCGGCCCCGGCGAGGGCGTCGCGGCGGCGGGGCCACGGGGTCCCGGAGTGCCCGGCAGACCCGGTGACCGTCAACAGGAAGCGACGGGCCCCTGCGATCCCGGTCACGACGCCGAGGGCGCGGTTCTCCTCCTCGAGCACGGGCCCCTGCTCGATGTGGGCCTCGAGGTAGCCGACGAGTTCCTGTGGGGCGCGGGCGGCGTCGCCGACCTTGGCGGGGTCGAGCCCGAAGGCGGCGAATGCCTCGCGGAGGCTCGTGCCGCTCGCGTCGCGCAGGTCCCACCAGGACTCGAGCCAGGTGCCGGCGACGGCCCGGCTGCCGAGCAGGGTCGTGCCGAAGCGGGTGCCCTCCTCGTCGCCGAATGCGGCGATCTCGAGGGCGAACGGCAGCGGGCGGCCGGAGGCGGCGATCCGCCCGGTGACCGTGATGGCCACGAGCACGCCGAGGATGCCGTCGTAGCGGCCCGCCGCGCGCACGGTGTCGAGGTGGGAGCCGAACATCAGGGCCGGAAGCCCGCGGGTGCGGCCGGAGAGCCGTGCGCACTGGTTGCCAGCGGCATCCTGCCAGGTCGTGAGTCCGGCAGCGGCCATCCAGCCGGCGACGCGGTAGTTGACGGCGGCGTGCTCCGCGGAGAGGTAGGTCCGCTCGATCCCGTCGGTGAGGGACGAGTGCCGGGCGAGTTCCTCGCACCGGGCGAGGATCACGGCCGCGTCGGCATCCGACACCGTCGGCACCGCCGCCGTCATGAGAGCACCGCAGCTGCGTCGGCGGCGGCCCCGGAGGCCCCGGCACCGGCACGGTCCGCGTCGGCGTACAGGTCCCAGGCCGCGCCGACTCCCCCGCCGCCCGTGACGGATGCCCCCGCGCGCCGGAGCACCTGTTCGAGCGCCGCAAGGGTGGTCAGCACGGTGTCCTTGCGGGCGTTGTAGCCCATCACGCCGATCCGCCAGACCTTGCCGTGCAGCGGACCGAAGGAGGTACCGATCTCGATGCCGAAGTCCTCGAGCAGGGAGCCGCGCACCGCGTCACCGTTGACGCCGTCCGGAATCTCGACCGCGACGACGTTGTTCATCCGGTGGGCCGGGTCGCCGAAGACGGAAAGCCCCAGCCCGTGCACTCCCGCGAGCATCGCCGAGCCGTGCAGCCCGTGCCGGGCGACGGCGTCCGCCAGCCCCTCCTCGACCAGGAGGCGCGCGCACTCCCGGGCGCCGTAGAGGGCGGTCGTCGCCTCGGTGTGGTGGTTGAGCCGACGGGGACCCCAGTAGTCGAAGAGCATCGCGAGATCGAAGTAGTTCGAGCGGATCCGGTTGGACAGCACCGCGTCCCCGGGTTCGCGGATCCCGGCCTCGATGCTCCGGCGGGATTCGATCACGTCGACGGCGCGGGCCGAGAACGTTGCCGGCGCAGAACCGGATGGCCCGGCGAGGCACTTCTGCAGGCCGGCGGTCACGGCGTCGAGGCCCCAGGCATCCGCTTCGAAGGTGTTGCCGCCGAGCGAGGCCGTCGCGTCGGTGTAGAAGAGCACGCCGTGCCTGGCGCAGATGTCGCCGAGCTCGTCGAGCGGCTGGGCGAGGGTCGTCGAGGTGTCGCCGTGCACGATCGCGAGCAGCGCCGGCCGGGTCTCGATGATCGCCTGTTCGATCGCGGCGGGCGTGAACACGGTGCCCCACGGCACCTCGCGCACGTGCACCTCGGCGCCGACGCGTTCGGCGATCTCGCGGAGGAGGTGCCCGAAGCGCCCGAAGATGGGCACGAGCACGCGGTCGCCCGGCTGGATCAGCGAGACGAGGGCGGCCTCGATCCCGGCGCGCGCGGTGCCGTCGATCACGAGGGTCTGTTCATTACCGGTGCGGAATACGTCGCGGTACAGGCCCATCGTTTCGGTCATGTAGCCCGTCATCGCCGGGTCGTACTGGCCGACGAGCTGCGCGGACATGGCGCGCAGCACCCGGGGATCCGCGTTGATCGGCCCCGGCCCCATCAGCAGGCGCTGCGGCGGGTTGATCGGAAGGCTCGGAACGGGGGTCGACTGCAGCGGATACGTCACATCATCAGCTTAGGCACGGAGCGTTTCCACGGTGTTACCCACGATCTCCGCCGTGCCGGTCCCGACATCCGGCGCGAGTCCGGCGGCCAGCCCCTGAGCGAGGCCTGCGGCATGGTCGAGCAGCGCGAGGTCGCTGTGCCGCGGCCCGAGGAGGCTGAGCCCGAGCGGCGCCCCTGCGACGGAGAGGCCGGGAAGGGACACGGCGGGGTATCCGCCGATCGCGGCGAGGCAGGTCAGTGAGAGTGTCGCGGTGCGGATCGCTTCGATCCTGGCCCCTGACGCGGTGCGGGCCGGCGCGGTCGACGAGGCGGAGGGCAGCAGCAGGATCCGGCCGTCGAGGGCCGCGTCGAGCCGTTCCCTGGCCTCGGCGAGGTCGATCCGGTGCCCGGCGGCTTCGTCCTCGTCGATGAGGGAGGCGAACGCGAAACGGGAGCGCACGTCGGGGCCGAGCGTCCCGGGGTGGGCGTCGACCCAGTCGCCGTGGGCCCGCCAGGCCTCGGCCGCCTGCACGGTGCGGAAGGTCTCGAACAGGTCGGCGAGCGGGTCGAGGGAGATGATCTCGACCGCGGACAGGTGTCCGCTCCTCTCGAGGCGGTCGACCGCGTCGACGAACGCGGCCTGGACGCCCTCGTCCGCGGCGAAGACGGTCTGGGCGCACACGGCGAACCGGGCGGGCACCGGCAGCTGCCGGTCGGTGTCGAGCGAGGCCGCTGCGGCGGTCCTGAGCACCTCCGGGCCCCTCGCGAGCCAGCCGACCGTGTCGAATGAGGGCGCGAGCGGCAGGACCCCGTCGCGGCTGACGGCGCCATGGCTCGTGCGCAGCCCCCAGAGCCCTTGGTACGAGGCCGGCACCCTGATCGACCCTGCGGTGTCGGTGGCGAGGGCGAGGTCGGCCTGGCCGAGAGCGACGGCGGCGGCCGGCCCGCTTGACGAACCGCCCGGAAGCCCGCCCGGAACGCGCGGATTCGGGGGCGTGCCCGAATGCACGTTGGCCCCGGCGATGCTGTACGCGAACTCGTCGGTCTGCGCGATGCCGATCACGCTGGCCCCTGCCCGGAGGAGTGCGGTCAGCGACGGCGCGCTCGCGGTCGCGGGTGTCGCGCTCTCGAGGTAGGCCGGGTTCCCCGCCCCGACCGCGAACCCGGCCACGTCGAAAAGGTCCTTGACCGCGACCCGAACGCCCGCGAGGGTCCCGCCGACCTCGCCGGCGACGAGCGGCGTGCCGGCCACCCGCCAGATGCTGCGGTCGATCGCGGGAGCGGACGCTGCGACCTGCGCGGTCTCGATCCGCCAGCCCGCGGCTGTCCGGCTCCACAGCTGGGTCACGAGCCCGGCCCCGCCGGCGAACGGCTCGTTCTCCGACACGATCAGGGCGTGGTCTGTCCCGATGGCGCGCACGTGCAGCGAGCGGATGCTGCGCCGCACGACACCGGGACGGCCGGCGCGGAACCCGGCGATCGCATCACTCCCGACGAGCAGGCCGGCGGCGTCGCCGCGGAGCGTGTGCGGTCCGGGCACGAAGAACCCGGCGAGGGCCCCGAGGTCATTGGCGGCGAGCGCGGCCTCGTAGTCCTCGAATGCGCTGAGCAGGCCGGCCGGCAGCTCGCCCGTGACCGAGGTCGGCACGAGGTGGGGTGCGAGGGTGCGCTCAGGCACCGAAGTCCGCCGTCCGGATACGGGCGTGCACGCCCGTGACACGGTCGACGACCTGGGAGATGTTGAAGTCGGTCGCCGCGCTCAGGTAGGCGTACGCGAGGGTCGGGTCCATGCCGTACCGCGCCCCGAGCAGGGCGATCGCGGCGCGCACACAGGCCCGCATCGCTTCGTCGAGGTCGGGGTCGAGGCCGGTCGGCACGAGGAACTCGCCCGTCTCGGCGAGCGGTCCGGTCAGTTCGCCGAAGAGTGCCGCCGCCTCGACCGCCGGAATGACGTCGAAGCGGATGCGCACCCGCAGGCTGGCCTCGAGTGCGGTCAGCGCCACCTCGCCATCGCCCTGGGCGAAGTGCGGGTCGCCGACGTAGGCGAGCGCGCCAGGGACCTGCACGGGCAGGTAGAGCGCGCTGCCGACGGTGAGCAGGCTGATGTCGAGGTTGCCGCCGTGCGCGCCCGGCGGGACGGAGTGCGGCCGGGTGTCTCCCGCGACGCCGACGCCCATGATGCCGAGGAACGGGTCGAGCGGGAAGCGCACGACCCGGTCGCCACCGGGAACGAGCGGGAGGGTGCCGAAGAGCGCCCCGGCTTCCGTCCCGAAGTCGGGATCGGTGTCGACCTCGGTGAACACGGAGACCGTCCCCGGTCCGACGGGGTACTCGCCGGGGAGCGCCCCGCGACCGTGGCGACTCGAGATGACGCCGTACGGCACCCGGGGAGTCGCCTCGAGCAGGGTCATCCGGAGCAGGTCGCCCGGCAGCGCCCCGCGCACCTCGATCGGCCCGGTCACGACGTGCGGGCCGTCCGCCTCAGCATCCCGCGGGTAGTTGCTTGCGGCGAGCGCGACGGCATCCGCCAGCACATCGCCCGCTGCGATGCCGTGGCCGCCGAAGAAGGCGAGCGGGTCCCGACCCTGGTCCTCGAGCAGTCCCTCGTGGCTGAGAGTGTCGATCGTGACGGTGTCACCGGATCCGATCGAGAACACCGCGGCATCCGCTGCGCAGGGCAGGCGTCCCCACAGCACGGTCTGGGGGGTGGCCGGAAGGTAGTGCCCGGGCGCGATGCTCCCCATGCCGGGCTGCAATACGACGTGCGACATGGGAGCGCCTTCCAGGAACACGGAAACAAGAACGTGGTTCTTCACACTATTGGTGCCTCGCGATCGAGGCTATCTCCCGTTTGCGTGCCATTCGACCAGCCGGTACGTTTCAGGTCACTGTTGACACGATCGACATGAGTTTTACCTCCAGGAAACAATTGCAGCAGTCCCCGTCCCGAAGGATCACCCGTGCTCGAGAAGCTCCGCCGCCATCCCGCGAACCTCCACCTCGGCCTCATGCTTGCGCTGACGTTCTCCACCGGCCTGGCGGATGCCGTCGGGTACCTCGGGCTCGACAAGGTGTTCACCGGCAACATGACGGGGAACGTCGTCATCCTCGGGATGGCCCTCGCCGGCGCGAGCAACCTGCCTGTGCTCGGCCCGCTGCTCGCCCTGTTCACCTTCATGCTCGGGGCCGCCGTCGGCGGGCGGGTGCTGCGGCCCGTTGCGATCGGCTGGACGACCCACGCGACGGTGCTGTTCGCGGTGCAGGGCGTGATCATGGCGGGACTGGCGATCGCCCTGTTCCTCGGGGGCGGGCATCCGCCACAGCCCTTCGACCTGGTGATCACGAGCCTCCTCGCCGCGATGATGGGACTCCAGGCCGGGGTCGCCCGGCACATCGGGGTCAAGGACGTCACGACGGTCGTCGTGACGTCGACGATCACGGGACTGGCCGCCGACTCGCGGCTCGGCGGCGGAAAGGGCCAGCCCTGGTTCCGCCGGGTGGCCGCGATCCTGCTGATCTGCGCGGGCGCCGCTGTCGGGGCCCTGCTGCTCTCGGTGCACATCGGCTGGGGCGTCGCCCTCTCTGCCGTGATCACCCTCGTCGTCGCGTCGCTCGGGCATGCGGCCGGGCGCCCGCACCATGCGCCGGAAAACAGAGCGAGTGCATGAGTTTCCGGTCTTGGTGGCGGGAATGACCCCGGCGTGTGAGGCTTAACCGGTGCCGAAGACTTCTGAAAAATCGGACCTGCGTGAAGCCGTCTCCCTCGACCGCCCCTGGGTCACCATCGTGTGGGACGACCCGGTCAACCTGATGTCCTATGTGTCCTACGTGTTCCGCAGCTACTTCGGGGTCGCCCCCGAGGAGGCCGAACGCCTGATGCTGCGGGTGCACAACTCCGGCAAGGCCATTGTCTCCACCGGGAACCGGGAGTCGATGGAGCGCCACGTCGAGGCGATGCACGGCTTCGGGCTCTGGGCGACGCTCTCGCGCGAGGACTCCTGATGCTCTTCACCCGTGACCCGGCCGGAACGGTGTCCGCGAGCTTCGAATCGGTCGAGCTCGGGCTGCTCCGGCTCGCCGCGAGCCAGCTGATCGAGCTCCTGCTCGCCGCGGAGACCCATGCCCTCGGGACCAGCGCCGATCCCGCGCTGAGACGCCTGCTGCCGGACGCCTACCCTGACGACGCCGAAGCCTCGGCAGAGTTCCGCCGTTTCACCTCCGGGGATCTCCTCGACGGCAAGCTCGCGAACGCCCGCGTCCTGCTCGCCTCACTCGGCGAGGAACCCCTCGATGAGATCGCCGACGAACCGTCTCTGCCCTTCCTGGACGACCGCTTCGAGGTTCCGCCGATGCCGATCGCCCTCGACGACGTCGGCGTGCAGTCCTGGCTGCGCACGCTCACCGACCTCCGGCTCACGCTTGCCGAGCGCCTCCAGATCTCCCCCGACGGCGAACAGCACCTCGACGCCGACGAGGCCCCGCTGCTCAGCAGCATCTACGAGTGGCTCGGCATGGTCCAGGAGTCCCTCGTCTACGCCATCGACCGCTAGGCGATCGCGACAGGGAGGGCTTCGAGCGCAGTGAGCGCCTCGTAAGCCCGACGCGGGCCCGCGCCGCCCCGCAGTGAGTCGCTGAGGGCGTCGAGACGCGCGCGGTCGCCGGCCGGAAGCCCGAGCACCGAGAGGACTGCGGCGCGGAGCTCGAGGCTCGTCGCGGTGTTGGGCGCGAGCGAGAGCCCGAATCCGCTCGTCTCGACGCCCTCGGCCCCGGCAAACTGGTCGGTGGAGAACGGCAGCACGAGCAGCGGTACTCCCGCGGTCATCGCCTCGGTCACGCTGTTGTTGCCGCCGTGGGTGACGGCGAGGTCCGCGGCGCCGAGCAGGGCGACCTGGGGCAGGAAGCCGCGCACGAGCCAGGCGTCGGGGATCCGGCCGAGCTCGACGGGGTCCGTCGACCCCGTCGCGAGGGCGACCCTGACGGAGAGGCCGCTGAGGGCATCCGCCACCCGGGCGAGCACGTCGCCGCGCACCGAGAGGAAGCTCCCGAAGCTCACGTAGACGAGGGGACGGTCGTCGCCGGCCGCGACGGCGTCGGCGAGCCACGCCTCGACCTCGGCGTCGTGGGCCTCCTCGCGCACCGCGGAACCGAGGAAGACGTGCTGCGGCAGCAGTGCCGTCCGGGCCGGTGCGTGCAGTTCGGCCGGATAGTTGAGCATCAGCACGTCGCCGGATTCGGTGAAGGCGTCGCGGCTCGGCTCGGCCGCCGGGTCGAGTTCGAGCAGGGCGGCGTTCCACTGGGCGGTGAAGGTGTCGCGCACCGCCTCGCAGGTGCTGTGAAGCCCGGCGAGGTCGTCCGGCTCCGGCGCGAAAGCATCGGGCCAGGAGGACGGGAAGCCATAGACCTCGGTGCCGACCGGAAGGGCGCTCGGGTGCCCGAGCACGACGTCGGCGTGGCGGATGCCGGCGCTCACGAGCGCGAGGCGGGCGCTGAAGGCCAGGTGGTCGACGATGATCTGGTCGGGGCGCACCTCGGCGACGATGCGCTGTACCTCCCTGGCGATCTCGACCGGGTTCCAGAGCAGGTCGTTGCTGCGTGCCTCGGCCTGGAACTGCAGAGTCGGCACGAGGCCGAGCCTCGTCGCGGCGAAGAAGCCGCGGAGGGCGTCGTCCTCACCGCTCGGCTGCTGTTCCGCCCGGATGGTGCCGGGGTTCGAACCGCGGCCGAGCTGCAGGTTCACCCGTTCGAAGCCGAACTCGGCGACGATTCCGGCCGTCGCGGGGCCGCTCGCGACGACGACCCGTTCCCCGGCGGTCTGCCAGGCCGTGCCGAGGGTCGCGAGCGGGAACAGGTGCGAGGCGTAGTCGGGGCTGATGATGAGCAGGGTCATGAGGCGCTCAGCGTCCAGTTTGACGCCAGTCCCCGGCCGTAGCCGTTCCCGGCATCCGCCCTGAGGCGCTCGTGCGCTTCTGCGACGTCGCGGTACACCCCGGAGAGGGTCGCGGCCATCGCCTGGATCGTGAACGAGCCGGAGACCATGGCCATGGCGCGCTCGGCGAATTCGGGGCCGAAGGGGCCGGCCGCGAGATCGAGGGCTTCACGCACCCCGGTGGCGAGGCCTGCCGGGTTCCCGGTGTCGACAAGGAACCCGGTCACTCCCTGCTCGACGTAGGTGGCCGGTCCCCCGCCGTTCGGGGCGACCACGGTGAGCCCCGCGGCCATCGCCTCGAGCAACGCGATGCCGAACTCCTCCTTCATGCTCGCGCAGACGTACACGCCGTTCGCCGCGGCGAGGCCGGTGCGGCCGAGGCGGGTGGCGGCGAGCCAGCGGGCGACAGTGTCGTTGGAGCGGTGCCCGGCGAGGAGCAGCCCCGCAGAGGCGGCGTCGCCGCGCGGCACGACGGCGTGGATCCTGTCGAGCTGGCCGGCTTCGTCCGGAGTGGGATCCGTGAGGTCGCCTCCGACGATCAGGAGGTTGCAGGCGGACTGGAGCGCCGGGTCGGCCGCCCAGGTTTCGACGAGGGTTGCCATGCCCTTGACCCGGTGCAGCCGGCCGACGGTGATCGCGAGCGGCAGTGCGCGGCGCTCCAGCGGGAGGGTTGCGAGGAGTTCGTCGAGCTGGCCGAGGGCGAGGGCACCCTCGACGCTCATCTGGGCGGGAACCACGGACGAGGGCGGGGCAGCCAGGTCGGGCTCGGCGTACGCTGCGGCCACGACCTCCGCGACCGGCGTGCCCTCGCTCGCCCCGGCGTCGACGAGCGAAGCCTCGATCACGCCGATGTCGATGCCCTCGGCGACGATCGAGTGGCGTTCCGGGTGCTGCGTCACGTCGATGCCGACGAGCTCGCGCAGGTCACGCTCGAGGTCTGGCCGGGGGAAGAGCACCGTGTGCGCGGCATCCGCTGCGAGGCGCTGCACGAGCCGGACGCGGAACCAGAAGTGATCGGCGGCATCGGCCGTGCCGAAGGTCGCGCGGGTGAGGGCACCGGCGGACTCGAGCGAGCGGATGAGGCTGTGCGGGTCCGGCGCGACGGTGAACACGACCGGGATGTCGAGTTCCCTGGCGACCGTCGAGGCGGCGAGGGTGCCCACGTCCGCCATCCGCAGGTGGATCGCGTCGACCGGCCCCGCGGCGCGGAGCACCCGGCGGATGCCGCGCTGGGTCGCGATCCGGCGGGACCAGGCGTCGGCGGAGGCGACGGGCTCGCCGAGGAAGGGAACCGTCGCGAAGGCGTGGCCGGACAGGGTAGACGCGACCTCGGGCAGGCAGTCGAGCGCGGAGGCGAAGCCGCCGCGGGAGAGGGTCAGCACCCGGCCGACATCACCGGCACCAGTCCCGGCACCGCTGCCGGACTGTCCCGAGACGAGCGCGTCCCCGAGCCGGACCAGCAGGGTCGCGATGCCGCCGTTGTCGCCGGAGCCGACCCGGGTCAGCGCGCCGTCGATGTCAGCGTGCAGGAAGAGCTGGGCGACGGTCGTTCCGCTGCTCCACGGTGCCCGCGGGTAGCGCGGCACGGTCAGGTCGATCACGGCGAGCCTGGCGACCTCGGCGAGGACCCCGCTGCCTGCGGCCAGTCCGGTGACGATTCGGAGGCCGGTGTCGTTGGAACCGATCCCGGTTCCGATCCCGGTTCCGATACCCGCGCCGGCGCCCGAGAGGGAGCCGGGACCGGCATCGGCGAGGCCCCGGTCGCCGATCGCGGCGATCGCGGCGGCCCGCACCTCTGTCGCCTCGGCCGGGTCGACGGCGACGCGGAACAGCATGCGTTCGGGAATGCGCCCCGAGATCTGGCCGATGGTTTCGACCAGTCTGGCCCGGGCGCCCGGCTCGGTGACGCCCAGCAGGGCGCCCTCGACGGCGAGGGCGACAGGGGCCGCAACGGCAGCGCTCCATTGCTCGAGGGTGCGCTGGGCAATCATCCCGGCGAAACCGCCGTCGATGACCATCCCGAGCAGGGGCGCGACCGCGTCGAAGCGGGGCAGGCGGGCGCCGAACGCCCAGGCCGCGTGCTCGCGGAGGAAGAGCTGCTCGTGCCCGAGGAGGGAGACGAGGACCTCGTCCGCCGTCTCGTCGAAGACCTGGGCGAGGGCGTGCACCGCGGCGATCGCGGTGACCTGGTCTGCCGGATCGACGGCGGCCTCTGCGAGCAGGCGCACGGCCCTGGTGCCGCCGTCCCGGCTCGCTGCAACGGTGAGGTCGTCTGCGGCCATGATCGTGGCGAGGATCGAGTCCGCGCTCCGGAGCGAATCCAGTGTGCTCTGCGTTCCCATGGTCGAACTCCCTGTCTGCCGGCGATGCCGCGGCTGGTGTCGGCCGGTGGGCCGAGAATGGCCCGGTGGGCCGGGACAAAAGCCCCTTGTCGATTCAACGCCACTTTCCCGGTTCGCGCGCCCTTCCGGGCTGGGAATCACCCGAGAGGACGCATCGCCGTTCTCAGACCCTGCGACGGCTGCCGTTGTGCCGGTACGCAGTCAAAAGGAGCATCATGGATGGCATGACACGTCACGCCCCGATCCAGGACATCAACGAAGACTCCCTCGTCGTGAAGAAGCCGGAGACCAGCGCGGCGGGCCTCGAAGCCGTCGTCGTAGCGCTCGAGCGCGGCGTCGCCCAGGCCGGGATCGGCCGCACCACCCGGGCCCTGCTCCGGCTCAACCAGCGCGACGGGACAGACTGCCCCGGTTGCGCCTGGCCGGAGTCGCAGGGTCACCGCAAGACGGCCGAATTCTGCGAGAACGGCGCGAAGGCCGTCGCGGAGGAGAGCACCGTGCGCCAGGTGACCCTCGCATTCTGGGCGGAGCACTCCATCGCCGAGCTCGCGACGAAGACCGAGTACTGGCTCGGCAACCAGGGCCGCATCACGCACCCCGTCGTCATCCGCCCCGGTGACACGCACTACTCGCAGATCTCCTGGAACGACGCGTTCGAGCTCATCGGCGAGCAGATCCGTGCCACGACCCCCGACCGCACCGTCTTCTACACCTCCGGCCGCACCGCGAACGAGTCCGCGTTCCTCTACCAGCTCTTCGCCCGCTCAATCGGCACGAACAACCTGCCGGACTGCTCGAACATGTGCCACGAGTCCTCCGGCTCGGCGATGAACGCGACGATCGGCATCGGCAAGGGCACCGTCTCCCTCGAGGACATCCACCACGCCGAGCTCATCCTCGTCGTCGGCCAGAACCCGGGCACCAACCACCCGCGGATGCTGTCAGCCCTGAAGGAATGCAAGGACAACGGTGGACGGGTCGTCGCGGTCAACCCCCTCCCCGAGGCCGGGCTGTTCAAGTTCAGGGACCCGCAGTCCGTCTCCGGACTGATCGGCGACGGCACCGCGCTCGCCGACGAATACCTGCAGATCAAGGTCGGCGGGGACCTCGCCCTGTTCCAGGCCCTCGGCCACCTGCTCCTCGAGGAGGAGAAGCGCGTGCCCGGCTCCGTCGTCGACCAGGCCTTCATGGACGCCAACACCCAGGGACTCGAGGAGTACCGGGCCGCGCGCGGCGAGATCGACTGGGAGGAGACCGAGAAGGCGACCGGGCTGTCCCGGCTGCAGATCGGTGTGGTCGCGAGCATGCTCGTGACCTCGAAGGCCACGATCATCTGCTGGGCGCTCGGGCTGACCCAGCAGCCGCACTCGGTCAACACTCTCAAGGAGATCATCAACCTGCTGCTGCTGCAGGGCAACTTCGGCAAGCCGGGCGCGG
Organism: Cryobacterium sp. RTC2.1; assembly: GCF_035018685.1. NCBI lineage: Bacteria > Bacillati > Actinomycetota > Actinomycetes > Micrococcales > Microbacteriaceae > Cryobacterium > Cryobacterium sp. RTC2.1. Next base: position 9,545 of record NZ_JASJXJ010000039.1, on the reverse strand, counting down.
GCGCCTGCCCGGTGCGCGGCCACTCCAACGTGCAGGGCGACCGCACCATGGGCGTCTGGGAGAAGCCGAAGGAGGCGTTCCTCGCCGCACTCGACACGGAGTTCGGGATCGTGAGCCCGCGCACGCACGGCCTGGACTCCGTCGCGACGGTCGAGGCCTTCGAGAACGAGGACGTCGACGTGTTCGTGTCCCTCGGCGGCAACTTCGCCCTCGCCTGCTCGGACACCGCGAAGCTCGAGGCCGCGATGCAGCGGGTCGGGCTCACGGTCCACATCTCCACGAAGCCGAACCGCTCGCACGTGATGCACGGGCGCACCTCCTTGATCCTGCCGACCCTCGGCCGTACAGACACCGACGACAAGCACCCCGGCGGACGCCAGGTGCTCTCCGTCGAGGACTCGATGTCGGTCGTCCGCACGACACAGGGGCGCCTCGATCCCGTGTCGGAGCACCTGCTCGCCGAGCCCGTCATCGTCGCCAGGATGGCGAGCGCGACCCTCGGCGCCGAACACCCCGTCGACTGGAAGGCGATGAGCGAGGACTACGACCTGATCCGCGACCACATCTCCCGGGTCGTCCCCGGCTTCACCGACTTCAACCGCCGGCTGAAGACGAAGAACGGCTTCGTGCTGCCGAACCCGCCCCGCGACACCCGCAGCTTCGCGACCGACATCGGCCGCGCCCGGTTCACGGTGAGCCCGCTCGAATACCTGACTCCGCCGGCCGGGCACCTCATCCTGCAGACCATCCGCAGCCACGACCAGTACAACACGACGTTCTACGGCCTCGACGACCGGTACCGTGGCATCTCGAACGGGCGCAGGGTCATCCTGATCAACAAGGACGACGTCGTCGAGCTCGGCTTCCACGACCGCGACCTCGTCGACGTGATCAGCACCTTCCGCGGCGAGGAACGCCGCGCGGACGAGTTCCGGCTCGTGGTGTACCCGACCCCGCGCGGCTGTGCCGCCGCGTACTTCCCCGAGGCGAACGCTCTGATGCACCGCGAACTCGTCGCCCGCGAGTCGAACACCCCCGGCTACAAGGCCATGGCGGTGCGCTTCATCGCCCACGAGCAGGCCCCGGTCCCGACGGCCGGTTAGGACGCCGGGCCGAGCACCACGCGGAGCATGCCGGTGAAGACCGCCCGCTCGGCGCCGAGCGGGGTGAAGAAACGTTGGTCGACGCCTTCCACGGCCGCGTTCGCGTGGCGGGCGAGCTCGGCTCCCGCCACTGTCACCCTGAGGGACTTCGCCCGGGCATCCGTCGGGTGACCCCGCCGTTCCACGAGGTCCTTCCGTTCCAGGGTGCGCAGCACCTGCGAGGTCATCATCGGGTCCGTTCCGGCGTGGCGGGAGAGTTCCCGCTGGGTGGTCGGCCCGTCCGTGTCGAGCCACGCAAGCGAGGCGAGCAGCACGAACTGCACATGGGTTAGGCCGAACGGCCGGAGCGCCGCCCGCTGGGCCGCCTGCCAGGCGTTGGTGACCCGCCACAGCATCAGCCCCGTGCTGTCCTCCGCGGACGCGAACTCGCTGTCGAGCCCGCTCTCCTCGGCGTCCGGCATCAGTGGTCAGGGTCTTCAGGGTCAGCAGGGTCAGCAGGGTCAGCGGATGCCTCGGCGAGCGCGAACAGCCCGGCCATCGCCTCGGGGAAGTCCGCACTGATCTCCGGGCCGAGCCCCGGTCCGATCTCGTCAGCATCCTGCCCGGTGATCACGAGTTCGTGGGTGACCCGCGTGCCGCCGTCACTCGGTGTGAACACGTGCCGGAACGTCAGCACGACGTCGCCGAATGTGGTCTCGTCGGCATACCGTTCGTTCGGGGCCAGTTCGATGATGCGGGATCGGAACGTGTCCTGCCCGACCGGCGTCACGCTCAACTCCGTGCCGACGGTGAATGCACCGTCCATCTCGAAGACGTCCCCGCCCGCGGCCGCGGCGACCCCGGTGTGGATGTCCCGAAACGCCGCCCAGACCGCGGCGGGTGTGGCGCTGGTGTCTGCCGTGTACTCAGTTCTCCACATCAGATGACCTCTCGTCCGAAGCTGCCCCTCGCAGCGGGACAGTTAGTATGCGCACATACTAATTCGGCGCTGCGGAACCGGCAAGGGCCGATGGGGCAGAACTCGCAACACTCGCAGCACCCTCGGCACCCTCAGCACCCTCGGCACCGGCGAAATCTTCCGCTGCGCGACCGCCACCGCCGGTGATCCGCTCGGCGCCCGCATAGATCACCATCGAGTCGCCGCGCAGGAAGCCGACCAGGGTCATGCCCACCTCGGCGGCGAGTTCCGCCGCGAGGGAGGACGGCGCGGAGACCGCGGCCAGCATCGGGATGCCGGCCATCGCCGCCTTCTGGACGAGTTCGAAACTCGCCCGGCCGGAAACCTGGAGCACGGTTCCACGCAGCGGCAGCCGGTCCTCCTTGACCGCCCATCCGATCACCTTGTCGACGGCGTTGTGGCGCCCGACGTCCTCGCGCAGCACGAGCAGTTCCCCGGTGGCGGCGTCGAAGAGCCCGGCAGCGTGCAGGCCGCCGGTCTTCTCGAATACCCGCTGGCCGGCCCGGAGCACCTCCGGGAAAGTGACGAGGCGTTCGGCGTCGAGGAGCACAGGGTCGTCCGAGACGGTGAAGACCGACCGCGTGCGCACGGCGTCGATGTTCGCCTTGCCGCAGAGCCCGCACGCGCTCGTGGTGAGGAAGTTCCGCTCGAGGCTCGGGTCGGGAGCAGCCACGCCCGGCGCGAGGCTCACGTCGAGAACGTTGTAGGTGTTCTCTCCGTCCACGGTGGCGCCGGCGCAGTAGCGCGCCGCGAAGAAATGCTCGCCGCGGCTGATCACGCCCTCGGAGACCAGGAAGCCCGCGGCCAGGTCATAGTCGTTGCCGGGCGTGCGCATCGTGACCGCGAGCGAGGTGCCGTTCACGCGGATCTCGAGCGGCTCCTCGACGGCGAGCACGTCTTCCCGGCTGGTCCTCCGGCCGCCGACCGTGAGCCGGACGACCTTTCGTCGTGCCGTGATTCGTGTCATTGTTCCTGGTCACCCTCCGATGTACGACATCTCGATCTTCTTCTTACCGGATGCCCGCAGTTCGCTCGTCTTCGCGCTCCGCAGGTCCGAATACCGGTCGGTCCGCTCTCGCCAGACCGCGGCCATGGCGGCGGAGAGGTCGTCGTCCGTTGCGCCGCCGCGCAGGAGCGCGCGCAGGTCGTGTCCCTCCGTCGCGAACAGGCAGGTGAAGAGTTTGCCGTCCGTCGACACCCGGGCGCGGGAGCAGGTCGAGCAGAACGACTGCGTCACGCTCGAGATCACCCCGATCTCGCCGCTGCCGTCCCGGTACCGCCAGCGGCTCGAGGTCTCCCCTGTGTAGTTCGGGGCGATCTCCTCCAGCGGCAGTTCGGCGTCGATCCGGGCGATCACCTCGCGGGACGGCACGACGGCGCCCATCTCCCAGCCGTTGCTCGATCCGACGTCCATGAATTCGATGAAGCGGAGGATGACCGGCGTGCCCTGGAAATGCCGCGCCATGGCGAGGATGTCCCCGTCGTTCTGGCCGCGCTTGACGACCATGTTGACCTTGACCGGGCCGAGCCCGACGGCCGCGGCGACGTCGATGCCGTGCAGGACCTTCGCGACCGGGAAGTTCACGTCGTTCATGGCCCGGAAGGTCGCGTCGTCGAGGGAGTCGAGGGACACCGTGACCCGGCGAAGTCCCGCGTCCTTGAGGGCCTGGGCCTTGACCGCGAGCGCCGAGCCGTTGGTGGTCAGGGCGATGTCGATGGGCCGTCCGTCCGGGGTGCGGAGTACCGCAAGCTCGGCGACGAGGTCTTCGAGGCCGCGGCGCAGCAACGGCTCCCCTCCGGTCAGCCGGATCTTGCCGACCCCGTGCGCGACGCTCACCCGGGCGAGCCGGGTGATCTCCTCGAAGGTGAGCAGTTCGTCGCGTTCCATGAAGGCGAAGTCGCGGCCGAAGATCTCCTTCGGCATGCAGTACACGCACCGGAAGTTGCACCGGTCCGTGACCGAGATCCGCAGGTCGTGCAGCGGCCGGCCTCGGGTGTCCGTGAGTGTCGGGTTTCCGGTCATACGCTCCACCCTAATCTTCTGTCATCACGGCCCCGCGACACGGATGCCCGACCGGGGCGGCCCCGGCCGGGCATCAGTTCGAAACGGTTGCTCTTACGTCACTGATTCACTACTTGACGTAACCGTTCGGGTTGAGCACATATTTCACGGACTTGCCGGCGTCGAACTCGGCGTAGCCGCGCGGCGCGTCCTCGAGGCTGATCGCCTGGGCGTTGACGGCCTTCGCGATCTGCACCTTGTCGTGCAGGATCGCCATCATGAGCTTGCGGTTGTACTTCATCACCGGGCACTGGCCCGTGGTGAAGGACAGCGACTTCGCCCAGCCGAGCCCCAGCCGGATCGAGAGCGACCCGACCTTCGCAGCCTCGTCGACCCCGCCCGGGTCACCGGTGACGTAGAGCCCGGGGATGCCGAGCGCGCCGCCGGCGGCGGTGATGGTCATGAGCGAGTTGAGCACCGTCGCCGGCCGCTCCTCCCCCGCCGCCTGGCCATGCCCGCGGGCCTCGAAGCCGACCGCGTCAACGGCGCAGTCGACCTCTGGCACGCCGAGGATCTGCTCGATCTGGTCCTGCGGGTCGCCCTTGCGCAGGTCGACCGTCTCGCAGCCGAAGCTGCGGGCCTGGGCCAGCCGCTCCTCGTTGAGGTCGCCGACGATGACGGCGGCCGCTCCGAGCAGGTGCGCGGACGCCGCAGCCGCAAGGCCGACGGGTCCGGCACCGGCGACGTAGACCGTCGACCCGACGCCGACGTTGGCGCTCACCGCCCCGTGGAACCCGGTGGGGAAGATGTCGGAGAGCATGGTCAGGTCCATGATCTTCGCGAGGGCCTGGTCCCGGTCCGGGAACTTCAGGAGGTTCCAGTCGGCGTACGGCACGAGAACGTACTCGGCCTGGCCGCCGACCCAGCCGCCCATGTCGACATAGCCGTAGGCGCTGCCGGGGCGGTCGGGGTTGACGTTCAGGCAGATCCCGGTCTTGCGCTCCTTGCAGTTGCGACACCGGCCGCAGGAGATATTGAACGGGACCGACACGATGTCGCCGACCTTGATGAACTCGACATCGGGCCCGGTCTCGACGACCTCGCCGGTGATCTCGTGACCGAGCACGAGGTCGGCCGGGGCTGTCGTGCGTCCACGGACCATGTGCTGGTCCGAGCCGCAGATGTTGGTGCTGACCGTGCGGAGGATGACCCCGTGCGGTACCTTCCGGCCGACGTTGGCCGGGTTGACGCCGGGCCCGTCCTTCAGCTCGAAGGTGGGGTAGTCGATGTCGATGACCTCGACGTGCCCCGGGCTCTTGTAGGCAACTGCTCTGTTCCCTGTCATTACATACCTTCCTAGGTTCTGCGTAGTGATCCTCTGTGCACGGCCGTTTCGATCGTGCGAGATTGCAGTGGTGCTAGTTGGTGCGCTGTGGGGTGGCGCTTACTCGGTGGTGCCGTCTTCGACGAAACACCCATCGGCTGGGGATATCAAGGGGGTTGCCGAGACTCTGGGCGGATGCGGATGCGCCGGCCGCCGGGAGCGCCTAGCGTAAGGGGCATGGCCCTTCCTCCCCTTGTCGAACCCGTCGCCCGGCTCACCCCGACCGAATCCGTGCGCACCGCCCGTCAACGCCGCCTGCCGCAGCTCGACGAGCTCGGCCAGCGTCGCCTGGCGAACGCGAAGGTGCTCGTGCTCGGCGCGGGCGGCCTCGGCTCCCCGGCCCTGCTCTACCTGGCGGCGGCCGGGATCGGCACGATCGGCATCGTCGACGGCGACGACGTCGAGCCGAGCAACCTGCAACGCCAGATCGTGCACGGCCAGGCGGATGTCGGCAGGTCGAAGGTCGTGAGTGCCGCGGAGTCCATCGCGGCCATCGCCCCGGCGACCATTGTCATCCAGCATGCAGAGCGGCTCGACCACGGCAATGCCCGCGCGCTCATCTCCGGGTACGACGTCGTGATCGACGGCACCGACAATTTCCCGACCCGGTTCCTCGTGAACGACGTCTCCGCCGAACTGGGGAAGCCGCTCGTCTGGGCATCCGTGCTGCGCTTCGATGCCCAGCTCTCGGTGTTCTGGGCCACCCCGCCCGAAGGGAGCGGCGTTGCGGGCGTGCAGCTGCGGGACCTGTTCCCGAATCCGCCCGCCGAGGGCGAAGTGCCGAGTTGCGCGGAGGCCGGCGTGCTCGGCGCCCTCTGCGGCCAGGTCGGTTCGCTGATGGCGACGGAGGCGATCAAGCTCGTCGCCGGCATCGGCGCACCGTTGATCGGGCGGGTGCTCGTGATCGACGCCCTCTCCGGGCGGTTCACCGAGGTACCGCTCGTAGGCGGAGACGCGGAAGGGCACGCCCGGGCCGCCAGGGAGGCCGCCGCGGCTGCCGCGACCGACTCCGGTACGGCAAACATGCAAGCCCCCGTGCCGACCTGGCCGACACTGTCGGCGGCCGAGCTCGTCTCCCGCCTGGTCGCGCGCGCGAACGGGGCGGACGACTTCATCGTCCTCGACGTGCGTGAGCCGGGTGAACACGCCGAGAGTGCGGTGCCCGGCTCCCTGCTGCTCCCCCTCGACCAGCTGCGCACCCCGGAGGGACTGGCGTCGCTGCCGCGCGACGTTCCCCTCGTGCTGCACTGCGCGCAGGGGCCGCGCGCGCTGAGCGCCGCCGCCGCGCTCGCCGCGGACGGCTTCACCGACCTGACACTGCTCGAGGGCGGGATCATCGCCTGGGACGCCGCCGTCGCCGACGGCGGAGCTCCCGGTTTCGGCCAGAAGTGGTCGACCCAGTGGTCGGGGACCTGGTCCCCCGAGTGGTCCGTCGAAGCGCGGAGCTGACCGTGGCAGTAGCAGAGGGCGCTGCGGGGAACCACGATCACGCGAGGCGCGGCGGGCACGCTGACGCGGCATCCGCCCGCCCGGTCGCCGAGCACCTCGACTGGATCCTGGGGCAGTTGCCCATTCTCGAGCCCGTCCGGGTCCCGCTCGAACACGCGCTCGGGCTCGCCCTTGCCGAGGACGTCACAAGCGCGACGGACACCCCGCCGTTCGACAACTCGGCGATGGACGGCTACGCCGTGCGGCGCGCCGACCTGCTCGCCGCGACCCCCATGAGCCCGGTCGTGCTGCCCGTCGTCGCCGACCTCGCCGCCGGTACCGCACAGAACCCGCGCATCGACGCCGGGCAGGTCGCCCGGATCATGACCGGGGCGCCGATCCCCGACGGGGCGGATGCCGTCGTGCCGATCGAGGACACCGACCGGGGCATCGACCGGGTCGGCATCCTCAGGGTGCCGGAGCCGGCAGCCCACATTCGCAGGGCCGGCAGCGACGCCGCAGCCGGCGACACCATACTGCGGGCAGGGACGACGCTCTGGCCCACCCGGATCGCCGCAGCCGCGAGCGCCGGCCGCGCTGAGTTGCTCGTGCACCCGGCGCCCCGCGTCGCGGTGATCTCGACCGGCGACGAGCTCATCGTGCCCGGCACCCCCGCGCGGCGAGGCCAGATCCCCGACTCCAACTCGTACCTGCTCGCCGCTGCAGTGGCCCAGGCCGGCGGCGTCGTGCACCGGATCGGGGCGGTCCCCGACAACGAGGAGTCCCTGCGCACCGTGCTCGACTCCCTCATCGGCACGGTCGACGCGATCATCCTCTCCGGAGGCGTCAGCGTGGGAGCGTACGACGTCGTCAAGGCGGTGCTCGCCCCGCTCGGCGTGTGGTTCGGCCCGGTGCGGATGCAGCCCGGCAAGCCGCAGGGCTTCGGCCGCCTGCCCGCAGCCGGCACCGGCAGCAACAGCACCACCGGGAAGAAAGGCTCCGCCGGAAGCGCCGCGCTCGGCCCGATCGTGTTCGCCCTGCCCGGCAACCCGGTGAGCGCGTTCGTCTCGTTCGAGGCCTTTGTACGCCCGGCGCTCCTGTTCATGGGCGGCCACGGCACCACCACCCGTCCGACGATCACGGGGACCGTCGCCCGCGGTTGGAGCTCACCGAGCGGCCGCCAGCAGTACATGCCCGTCGTCTGCGAGCGTCGTGGCCAGGAGACCCTCGTGTGGCCGGCCACCTCCGGCGGTTCCGGCTCGCACCTCGTCGCGGGACTCGGCCAGGCCGAGGGTCTCGCCATCGTTCCGGAGGAGTCCGACACCGTGGCTGAGGGCGACCTGCTCCCGGTCATGCTGGTGATATGAGTCATGCTGGTGGTATGACTTCCGCCCGAGACGAAACCGCCGCCGCCAGACCCGAAGGGCACGCTGCGCCGAATGCGCAGGCCGGGCAGCCGTTCACGCATCTCAATACCGCCGGCCAGGCCCGGATGGTCGACGTGACCGAGAAGCAGCCGACCGTGCGCAGCGCGACCGCCGCGGGTTTCGTATTCTGCGGGCCCCGCGTGGTCGCCGCGCTGCGCGACGGCACGACGCCCAAGGGCGATGTGCTCGCCGTCGCGCGCATCGCGGGCATCCAGGGCGCGAAGAAGTGCGCGGACCTGCTCCCCCTCGCCCATGTGATCGGGGTGCACGGCGCCGCTGTCGACCTCACGATCGAAGACACCGGCGTGCGGGTGGCGGCGACCATCCGCACGGCCGACCGCACCGGCGTCGAGATGGAGGCGCTCACGGCCGTGTCGATCGCTGCGCTGGCGGTCGTCGACATGGTGAAGGGACTCGACAAGTCCGTCAGCATCGGGGACATCCGCCTGATCAGCAAGACCGGCGGCAAGTCCGGCGACTGGCTGCGCCCCGCGGAGTAGGACCGCCCATGCCTGAAGCCCTCACCCCTCAGGTCGACCTGATCGTGCTTGCGGGCGGCCGCGGCAGCCGGCTCGGCGGCGCCGTCAAGGCCGCCGTCGACGTCGCGGGCCGCACACTGCTTTCCCGGGTGCTCGACGCTCGGACCCTCGCCCGTCGAGTCGTCGTCGTCGGGCCGGCGTCAGCACGGGTCGCCGCCGGCCCCGAGGCGGCCGGAGTGCTCTGGGCGCTCGAGGATCCCCCGTTCGGCGGCCCCGTCGCGGGCATCGCCGCCGGCCTCGCGGCCCTCGCGGCACCCTCACCCGCAACCTCAGCCGGCGCCCCGGCCGATGCCCCGGCCGAGTGGCTGCTCGTCCTCGCGTGCGACCTGCCCTGGGCGGCGGATGCCGCCGGCACCCTCGTCGCAGCCCTCGCCGACCAGGCCCTCGCTGACCGCGCAGGCAGGAACACCACCGGCACAGACGCCCTGGACGGCCTGCACCTGTCCGACCCGGACGGTCACCCCCAGTGGCTCGCCGGTCTCTACCGGGCGAGCACCCTCCGGGACGCCGCGGCACGCCTCGGCCCCGCAGCGAACGGCGCGAGCATGCGCGCCCTCCTGTCCGGGCTTCGGCTCGTCGGGGTCCGTGACGACTCGGGAAGCAGCCTCGACGTGGACACGTGGCAGGATGTTGAGTGGAGCACCGCGCTCCTGTCGGGACCCAGCCCGGTCAGCACCACCCCTCCGAGGAGCGACGCCCCATGA